>NZ_JAQMYQ010000031.1:0-68728 GCF_028369275.1 Mitsuaria sp. RG | reverse complement strand
GCGGGTCATGGCACTCCAGTGTTTATATGTAACTAGTTGTTATCTGGAATTGTCAGGGCTGCCGTAGAGTCCGTAGGACCCTGTTAATGGCGAGCAAGAAAATGCCCCTGGCAAAGACGAAGGCCTAGGCTAGAACGCTATTTCAAATAATTAAATAAACTTTGCGTTCTTGTTTTTGTGGGTTTGTAGGATGTTTCTTAGTTGGTGTTTATTAATTGTTATTACTGGGTAAAAGAATCCGGCCGGACACAACTAGATTCGTTTTTTCGAACCCCGGCCCGCATCAGTCTTGCCCTGGATCAACGCCTCCACGCCCATTCCGGCGGATGCTGAAAACCTACCGTCAGCTTGAGAGGATCTGGCCATGAGCAGCACGTTCTTCATCCCCGCCGTGAACATCATGGGCATCGACTGCCTGGACGAGGCGATGACCGCGATCGCCGGCTATGGCCTGCGCAAGGCACTGATCGTCACCGATGCCGGGCTGGCCAAAGCCGGCGTCGCCGAGCGCATCGCCGGGATGCTGGCCATGCGCGACATCGATTCGCGGGTGTTCGACGGCGCCAAGCCCAACCCGAGCATCGCCAACGTCGAGGCGGGCCTGGCGATGCTGCGTCGCGAGGGCTGCGACTGCGTGGTCTCGCTGGGGGGCGGCTCGCCCCATGACTGCGCCAAGGGCATCGCCCTGTGCGCCACCAACGGTGGGCATATCAGCGATTACGAAGGTGTGGATCGCTCGGCCAGGCCGCAGCTGCCGCTGATCGCGATCAACACCACGGCGGGCACGGCCAGCGAGATGACCCGCTTCTGCATCATCACCGACGAGGCGCGCCATGTGAAAATGGCCATCGTCGACCGCAACGTCACGCCGATCCTGTCGGTCAACGACCCCGCGCTGATGGTCGGGATGCCCAAGGGCCTCACTGCCGCCACCGGCATGGACGCGCTGACCCACGCCATCGAGGCCTATGTCTCCACCGCCGCCACGCCGATCACCGACGCCTGCGCGCTCAAGGCCGTCAGCCTGATCAGCGACAACCTGCGCCAGGCCGTCGCCGACGGCGGCGACCTGGTGGCGCGGGAGAACATGGCCTATGCCCAGTTCCTGGCGGGCATGGCGTTCAACAATGCCTCGCTGGGTTACGTGCACGCCATGGCGCACCAGCTGGGCGGCTTCTACGACCTGCCCCATGGTGTGTGCAACGCGGTGCTGCTGCCTCATGTGCAGCGCTTTAACGCCAAGGTCAGCGCCGCACGCCTGCGCGACGTGGCCAAGGCCATGGGGGTGAAGGTGTGCGGGCTGGACGCGGAGCAGGGCGCCGGGGCGGCGATCTCGGCCATCGAGCACCTGGCGGCGGCCATCGGCATTCCGGCCGGGCTGGCGGAGCTGGGGGTCAAGGTCGAGGATGTGCCGGTGCTGGCGGCCAATGCCTTGAAGGATGCCTGCGGGTTGACCAATCCGCGGGTGGCCAGCCAGGTGGAGATCGAGGCGATCTTCAAGGCGGCGTTCTAGCCCGGCGTCATCGCGGGGCAAGCCCATTGACCCTGTGGGAGCGGGTTTATCGGACCGCCGCATATGGCACCGGCTGCGCCGGTGTTCGCGGGTGAACCCGCTCCCACAGGGATAACAGTTCCCTGCACGACAGCGCAGCCCCAAAGGGCTGGGCGATCTCTCATGGAACAAACCGTAACTCATTGATTTAGCATGGACCTGTGGGAGCGGGTTCACCCGCGAACACCGGCGAAGCCGGTGCCAGGCACCGCGGCATCTGCTTCGCGGGCAAGCCCGCTCCCACAGGGATCACAGTTCACTGCACGACAGCGCAGCCCCAAAGGGCTGGGCGATCTTCTACCAGAACCACGAAATTTGGCCCTGGGGGGCTTGCTCAGCGTTCGCGCATGAAGAACCCGGCCACGTACTTGCGGAAGGTCTCCAGGCTCTTGAAGTCGGCGTAGCGCTTGAAGTTCTCGGCATCCGGTTCCGGCCCGATCGGCTGCTCCAGCAACGACACCGACAGCACCCGGTCCTGGTCCGAGGTCAGCACCAGCTCGTCCATCACCTGGCCGCCGATCACCGGGCGGCGCATCAATACCTTGACGCCCTTGCTCGCCATCCAGTCGATCAGCGACACCAGCGCCTTGAGCGGTTCGCGCTCTTCGTCGCGGTACACCGGGAACAGGTGCCCACGTGACAGCACCGGTACGCTGGCGACATGGATCAGTTCGTAGAAATGGCTGCCGGCGGTGGCCGGCGAGTACAGCGCCAGGGCCAGCAAGGGGCCTGAGGCGCGGTTGCCGCCCCAGTAGTGGTGGTGGCCCTGGAAGTCGAAGCCGTCCTCGCTGCGGTTGTTGAACAGCTTGCGGCCCTTGACCTGGTCGACGCAGTCGAGCAGCAGGCCATGGCGGCGATGGTTGCCGAACACCGTGGCCTCGCGCAGGCGCGCCTTGAGCATCATCATGTGCTTCATGTCCAGGCGTGTTTCCAGGTAGTTGCTGGCCGGCACCCGTTCCAGCAGCGGGTAGCGGCCGGCGACGCCGCGCAGCTCGGCGAACTGGGCGGTGAGGTCCTTCTTCAGGTGGGTGGCGTAGACATTCAGACCGCTGGCCTCGATCCAGGTCAGCAGCAGCGACAACAGGCGCTGCTGCTCGCGGCGCTCGCCGGGGTCGCGTGGTCCGGCGGCCGTTTCGCCGTCAATGGCACGGCGGTAGTCGCCGAGCAGCCGCAACGGCGCATCCGGCGCCAGCCAGGCCGCGGGAGGCGTGTTGTCCTCGGCGCTTGCGCCGGTCTCGCGTTCATCCTTGCTGAACGGGCAGCCCGGGGTGTGTTCCGGGGTGTCGGGGTTGTTGCGCAGGAACAGGGTGCCGGTGTTGCCGTTCAGCGACACATTGAGCACCGGCAGGGCATCCTGGCGGCAATCGCAGGCCAACCACTGGTTGGCGCTGCGCACTTTCATCAGCCACTGATTGGCCTGCAGCAGGCGGGGGCCGGCCAGGGTGCCGGTGGCGAAGCTGGCCAACAGTTCCTCTTCGGCCAGGGTCAGGCTGCGCACCTGCGCGCCGGATTTTTCGATGATACGCATTGAGAGGCAGCTCCAAGCTACAAGCCTCAAGCTTCCAGCAAAGCGCGGCGGCTTTCAACTTGAAGCTTGCGGCCTGGAGCCCGCCGCTCACTGGCTGCTGAACAGCTTGGCGGCGCGGGCGCGGATTTCCTCGGGGGTGAGGTCTTCCTTGTGGGTGGAGACGAACCACAGATTGTTGAACGGATCCATCAGGGTGCCGCTGCGGTCGCCGTAGAACTGGTCCTGTACCTCTTTGATCGGCTTAGCACCAGCGGCGATGGCATTGGCGTAGACCTTATCGCAGTCCTCGACATACAAGTGCAGGCCGACCCCCGGGACCTCGATGTCCTCGCTGGGCTTGAGGCCGCCCTCCATGTCACAGGGTGAGCCGAGCATCAGCGACGAGTCGCCGATTTTCAGTTCGGCATGGCCGACGCGGCCTTGGGGGTCTTCAAGGCGGAACATCTCGACCGCGCCGAAGGCCTTCTTGTAGAACTCGATGGCTTTGGCGGCGTCCTTGATGCCGAGGTAAGGGGTGATGCTGCGCTGGCCTTCGGGGATAGGTTTGACTGCCATTTTCGTAAACTCCTTTCACGTGGGTTGTTGTTTGCAACAGCCTGGTGATTAGAGTCGTCTACGCAGGTGGAAAATCGACAGTGGCTTTATATCGATTGTCGATTAAAAAACCTGTTTTGGGACTGATGCGGTCAGGTGTAGGAGCGGCCTTGTGCCGCGAAAGGGGCGCGTAGCGGCCCCGGCGATTGATGCGTCAACGCTGAAATACAGGGGCCGCTGCGCAGCCCTTTCGCGGCCGCTCCTACAGGGGGTGGGCATGCGGATCAGAAGATGTAATCGGTCGTCAGGAAACTCGACTGCCGGTTACGGATGATCTCGCTGATCAGCTCCTTGTTCGCCTCCTGGAACTTGGTCGCCACCAAAGTACGGATGGAGAACACCCGCAATGCATCATGCACCGACAAGGTCCCCTCGGCGCTGTTCTTGCGGCCGTTGAACGGGTAGGTGTCCGGCCCGCGCTGGCACTGGGCGTTGAGGTTGATCCGGCCGACCTGGTTGGCGAAGGTGTCGACCAGCGCGCCGACGGTCTCGGGGTCGTTGCCGAACAGGCTCAGCTGCTGGCCGTAGTCGGAGTCGAGCACGTAGTCGATCACCGTCTGCAGGTCGCGGTAGGGCACCACCGGCACCAGTGGGCCGAACTGTTCCTCGTGGTAGACACGCATGTCCTGGCTGACCGGATAGAGCAGGGCGGGGTAGAAGAACGAACCGCGGCTGTGCCCACCGCCTTCGTTGAGTACCCGCGCGCCCTTGGCGGTGGCGTCGGCCACCAGGCCGTCGAGGTAGTCGACCTTGCCCGGCTCCGGCAGCGGCGTCAGCGCCACGCCCGGCTCCCAGGGCATGCCCGGCTTGAGCGCGGCGAGCTTGCGCTGGAACTTGTCGAGGAACGCATCGACCACGTCTTCGTGCACGAACAGGATCTTCAACGCCGTGCAACGCTGGCCGTTGAACGACAGGGCGCCGGTAACGGCCTCTTCGACGGCGTTGTCCAGGTCGACCTGGGGCAGGACGATGCCGGGGTTCTTGGCATCCAGGCCCAGGGCCGCGCGCAGGCGGTGCGGACGCGGGTGGAGTTTCTTCAGGTCGCTGGCGGCCTTGTGGGTGCCGATGAAGGCGAACACATCGACCTTGCCGCTGGCCATCAGCGCGCTGACGGTCTCGCGGCCACGCCCGTAGATGACGTTGATCACCCCCGGCGGGAAGCTGTCGCGGAAGGCCTCGAGCAGCGGGCGGATCAGCAGCACGCCGAACTTGGCCGGCTTGAATACCACGGTGTTGCCCATGATCAGCGCCGGGATGAGCGTGGTGAAGGTTTCGTTGAGCGGGTAGTTGTACGGGCCCATGCACAGCGCCACGCCCAACGGCGCCCGGCGGATCTGGCCGAGGGTGCCCTGTTCGAGCTCGAAGCGGCTGGAGCGGCGGTCGAGGTCCTTGAGCGCGTCGATGGTGTCGACGATGTAGTCGCAGGTGCGGTCGAACTCTTTTTCCGAGTCCTTGAGGTTCTTGCCGATCTCCCACATCAGCAGCTTGACCACCGCCGTGCGCTGCTCGCGCATGCGCGCCAGGAAAGCCTCGACATGCTGGATGCGCTCGGCCACGCGCATGTTCGGCCAGGCACCGCGGCCCTTGTCGTAGGCGGCCACGGCCGCGTCGAGGGCGCTGAGCGCGGTGTCGGCGTCCAGCAGCGGCGCGCTGCCGAGGATCACCTGGCGTTCGCTGTCGCCTTCCTTGAGCCACACCGGGCTGCGCACGGTGGCCAGCGGCCCGTCCCAGCGGCGCAGCTCGCCGCCGACCAGGTAGTCGCGTTGCTCCAGCGGCGCACCCAGGCGCCAGGCTTCGGGGATATCCTCGGGGGCGGGAAACAGCGAATCGAGCAGACGGTCCATGGGTACTGCACCTCTCAAATCCGGATGATGAAACGCTTCAGCTTGCGAGCATGCGCCGACCGGCTGAAAATTGCCACCCCGGCGCAGCCGCTCGCGGTCATTCCTCGAAGGGCGGCGGGAACACCTCGGCGTCCATCAGCCGCATCGCGCCGATCGACAGGCCATAGTCCATGGCCCGTGGGTCGGCGAACGTGCGCAGGCGCTGCCACAGCTGCGCGTGAGTGTAGTCCGGCAGGTCCTGCAGCCCGCGCAGGTCGCGGCGATATTGCAGCGGCAGGGTGTTCCAGATGCTCCAGTCGTCGACATTGGTGTCCTCCAGCATGTCTTCGTACTCCGCGTCGGCCACCAGCAGGTCGACGCCATCGCGTTCGTAGTAGGCCTGGATCTGCTGGCTGACGCGCTCGCTGAGTTCGGCGCTCTCCAGCCACAGGGCCTGGCCCGCCACCCGCGACAAACGCAGGTCGTCCGGCAAATGAGTGAACCGGTTATCGCGCAGATCGAAAACGATGGGTCGCCAGTCGGCATCGTTGCGGATGCCGGCTGGCCAGTCCGTCAGTTCGCAGGTGTTGAGGTTGAGCATGTCCAGCGCGGCCAGGCGGCTCAGGTCAGGGCTGCGGGCCAGCGGGTTGTGCGACAGGTCGAGCAAGCGAAGATTGTCGAGGCGATCCAGGGCAACCTGGTTGGCGTCGTTCCAGAGGATGCTGTTGCCTTGCATATCCAGCCATTCCAGTGAGTGCGGCACGGCGACCGCTGGTATTTGCTCGAAGTCGCAGTTCATCAGGTGCAGGCGTTGCAAGTGGGGAAAACGTTCGAGGAACTCCGCGGGCAGTTCGCTCAGGGCGGGGTTGGCGGTCAGGTCGATGCGCTGGATATGGGTGAAGCGATCAGGTAGCGCCAGCGAGGCCAGGTCCTGGTGGGTCAGGGCCAGGTCGGCGAGGCTGATCAGGTGGATGACCCGGCCTTCTTCCTCTGAGTACTCCGAGATCCGTTGCCAGTTGCTCACCAGTCGGCGTGCGGCGGCCTGGCGCAATGGGTTTTCGCCTGCCCAGGCACGCACCTGGTCGCGGAACGCAAGCAGTTGCCGCTCCAGTTCGGCGAGCTGCTGCGCCGGATCCAGGCCGGCTTCGAACCATTGGGTCAGTTGTTCGTTGACCTGGAAATCGACGGACTCGGGGTAGAGCGCCCGGTAGCGGCGCAAGAGCGCGCCGACGTCGATGCGTTGCGCGGCAAGGGCAGGCGCGTCCAGGCCGCCGCGCAGTAGGCCTTGACTGCTCCAGCCCGGCGCCGGGTTCTCCAGCAGGCGACTGGCCATGTCACGGCTCGACAGTGCCAGATCGTGGATCCGCTGGCGCAGCTCACCGACGCTGGTGGTCTTCAGTCCAAGGGCCGCACGGTCATCGGCAGGCAGTGCCTGCATGACAGCGCGGGAGAGGTCGTGGTCCTGGTGAAGCGGGGCCGGTCGCTCTCCGAGGTAGGCTTCATAGCCGTCGGCTGACTTGAGCACGGTGCAGGCGCGGCTGCTGTCCCTGGCGCCGGAGGCCAGCAGCAGCGGACCCTGGGGCGACGCCGCCCGCAGCTCGAGACGCAGATGCTCCGGCCAGCCGGGCAGTCGCGGCATCGCATTGATGATCAGTCGCTCGCTCAGCAGGCTGGCTTGCTCGGGAAGATACAGCCCCTTCAGGGCGTTCTTCAGGACGCTCTCGTCACGCTGATCGACGCGCCGCAGGCGCTGGCTACCGTCTTCGAGGGTGACGGATTCGAGGCTCTCCATCAACGGGCTGCTGGCCAGGCGTGACACGACCTTGCCTGCCAGGTGCAATCCGCCGATCAACGCCAGGTTGAGGCCCACCGACTTGAGGTGGGCCATGGCTTGCTCGCGGTCACCGACCTGCCAGGATTCATAGCCTTCGTAGGCTTCATCCAGCAGTTGGTAGGCAATCACCGCGGTCATGACCGTGCCCAAGGCGGGGACGAACAGGCCGGCGATCATCAGCATGTCGAGGCCGGCACTTTCCCAGAGGGCTTTGCGCGCCTTGAGCGCCTGTTCGTCGGCTTGCGCAGTGGGCACGGCCAGTTGTCGGGCTTCGTGCTTCAGGCGTGCCAGGTGGTCGTCGTGGAAAAATATGTACAGGTCTGCGGCGATGGGCAGGGTGCGCAAGCGCAGGTCGCCACCGGCATTCTGGCGCAGGCGGCTGGCGAGCTGGCCCTGCTGCTCGCTTGGTACATAAGCCATGAAACCTTGGCGAAACGGCTCTTGCTGCAAGTCGCTGCGCAACTGGCGATGCAGCGCTTCGAGGTTGTCGAAGGCGCGCAGGCTGTCTGCCTGTCCCGGCAGGTACAACACGATACCTGAAGTGCCGGTATCGATCAGGGTCGCCTCGTGCAGGGTGATGCCGAACAGGCTCAGTTGGCTGCTGGGCAATGCTTTGCCATTCTCCAGCAAGGTCTGCAGCGCATCCCATCCCGCACCACTGAGCTGGTTGCGCACGCGGGCCAGGTCAGCCGCCAGACGCAGGCTGTCCTGGTGAACGCGCAGCGCCGCCGGGCGCACGCCAGGTGCGGCGAAGGTGGTATCGAGGTGATCCTGGTAAGCCTGGCCGAGGTCCAGTTCGCGACAGGTCCTGGCG
Source organism: Mitsuaria sp. RG (assembly GCF_028369275.1). Taxonomy (NCBI): domain Bacteria; kingdom Pseudomonadati; phylum Pseudomonadota; class Betaproteobacteria; order Burkholderiales; family Sphaerotilaceae; genus Roseateles; species Mitsuaria sp. RG. Next base: position 60,583 of record NZ_JAQMYQ010000031.1, on the reverse strand, counting down.
AAAACCTCGGGTGACAGCGCCAGGGGCTTGATCCGGATCTGCTCCGAGGACAGGTCGATGTCGACTTCGGTTTCGCTGTCGCCCAGGGTCGTCTTGCCGGTGACCATGGTCTGGTTGACCTGCCAGTCGCTGTCCAGGGCGAGGGCGCTGTCGCGGTTGAAGGTCACGGCGTCGCTGAAGTTGCGCAGGGCCGCTTCGAGCAGGCTGCGGTGTTCGTGGTGGGTGAGGTAGACCTGAAAACTGTAGAGATGCTTCACCCAGACCAGCGATGTGCTGCGCAACGGTGCACTGAATTTGTGCTGCGTGCGCAGGCGCTCGGCAAGCAGGGGCTCGGCGAATTCGTTGATGTTCTTCAGGCCACGCAGGTGCTTTGCCCATGCGCGCTGCGCATGCATCAGGCGCGCCTGGCTGGCCTCGACCGCCTCGCGCAGGTGGGGCGCGGCATTGGCGAACCAGGCCGCCTCGGCCCCGGGCAGGCCCTGTACCGGCAGGATGGCGTCGCTGAGTCGTTGCCAGTGTTCGGCACCGGCCTCCCGTGCCCAGGCGGGCAGTCGGCGTTGCAGAAGGGTGTGGTGTGGATTGGGGGCTGTCATCTGTGGCTCCTTGCAAAGCGCACATCAGAGCAGCCGTGTCGGGGCTGGCGGTGGTACATGCTTGTACCGGTAAAACTGGCCTCAATATTGGCCGCGCAGCGCCGATAACTGCGTAATTGCCTGCCATCGCCTGCCTATGATCACTCCCCAACCCCCACAAGACCCCACGCCAGCCCCAGCCGGGACCTTGCGCCAATCGCTCAATCGCCTGCTGCCGGTCGGTCTCGCCCTGGTAGGTATCGGCCTGTCGATCGCCCTGGGGCACCTGGATGCGCAGCGCGAGCGTACTGAGCAACTGGGCAATCTCGCGGCCCGCCTGGCGGGGATGCGCGGCGCGCTGGAAGCCCAGTTGGGCGCGGCGTTCGGCGAGGCCGAGGGCATCGCCCAGCTGATCAGCGCCGATGGCGAAATCAGTTCGGCGCATTTTCACGGCATGGCCCGCGATGCCTTGCAGTCGGTCCCCTACATGCGCCATATCGCACTGGCGCCGGGGGATGTGATCGGCGATGTCTACCCGATGGCGGGCAACGAGCGGCTGATCGGGCTGGACTATCGCCAGCTGCCGGATCAGTTCCCGCTGGTGCGATCGGCCCGCGACCAGGCCCAGCCGGTGCTGGCCGGTCCCCTGCAGCTGTACCAGGGTGGCCGGGCGCTGATCTACCGGCGTCCGGTGTTCGTCACTGGCAAGCGCGGTGTGCGCTTCTATTGGGGCAATGTGTCGATCGTCGCCGATATCGACCGCTTGCTGCTGACGGCGGGATTGCGCCCGGATACCGAGTTCGAGGTTGCCGTGCGCGGCGGCGACGGCAAGGGCGCCGAGGGTGCGTTGATCTGGGGCGATCCGAAGCTGTTCGACACGTCGCAGGTGAAGATGACCGTGGAAGTGCCGGGCGGTGTCTGGCAACTGGTGGCGGCGCCACGGGGTGGCTGGTCGGGGCTGGACCTGTTCGGCTCGCCGCTGTTCCTGTTCGCCTTGAGCTGCACGGGGCTGTTCAGCCTGTTCGTCGCCCAGCTCAACCGCAAGCAGCGCCTGCTCGAGCAGCGCAACCGCGAGCTGCAGCGCTACCAGGCCCAGCTCGAACGCCTGGCCCATTACGACACCATCACCGGGCTGCCCAACCGGATCCTGTTCCAGCAGCAGCTGGGCGCGGCGATCCTGCAGGGGCATGGCCTGGCGGTGCTGATGCTTGATATCGACGGTTTCAAGCAAGTCAACGACAGCCTCGGGCATCCGATGGGCGATCTGTTGCTGCAACAGGCGACCGCGCGCTTCTTGCAGGAACTGGACAGCCAGGACCGTCTGTGCCGCCTGGGCGGTGACGAATTCGTGTTCATGTTGCAAGGCGCCCAGGGCCAGGTGAACCACCAGGTCCGTGCCTTGTTGCGCTGTCTGCAGCGGCCATTCGACCTCAATGGCAACGCCGCCCTGGTCACCGGCAGTATCGGCCTGGCCTGGTGCCCGCAGCACGGCGAGGACGCCGACAGCCTGCTGCGCCATGCCGACACCGCCATGTACGCGGCCAAGGAAGCCGGGCGCGATGCCTGGCGGCCTTACCACCCGGACATGACCGAGCGCCTGCAGCAGCGCCTGGAGCTGGAACGCAACCTGCGTCGGGCGCTGGAGCACAACGAATTCGAGCTGTGGTACCAGCCCAAGGTCGATTTGTTCAGCGGCCAGCTGGAGGGCGTCGAGGCCCTGCTGCGCTGGCGCGACCCCGAGCATGGCCTGGTCTCGCCGGGGGAGTTCATTCCCCTGGCCGAGCGCACCGGGCTGATCATCCCGCTGGGCGAGCGGGTGCTGGAGCTGGCCTGCGCGCAACTGGCCGAGTGGCGCGCCGGCGATGGCCTGCCCGGGCCGCTGGCGATCAACGTTGCGGCCCTGCAGATCGAGCGCAGCGACTATGTTACCAGCCTGGCCTCGGCGCTGGAGCGCCATGGCCTGCCGGCCAACCTGCTGGAAGTGGAGATCACCGAGAGCCTGCTGATGGAAAGCCAGCAGCAGGCCTGCGCGGTGCTGGCGCAGCTGCAGGCCATGGGCGTGGCCACGGCGGTGGACGACTTCGGCACCGGCTATTCGTCGCTGGCCTACCTGCGCGCGTTGCCGATCGATCACCTGAAGATCGACCGCGCCTTCATCAAGGACCTGCCCGGCGACGATGACGCGGTGGCCATCGCCAGGGCGATCATCGACCTTGGCCACGCCTTGGGTTTTCGCATCACCGCCGAGGGCATCGAAACCCAGGAGCAATACGACTTTCTGCGCCATGCCGGCTGCGACCAAGGCCAGGGCTTCCTGCTCGGGCGACCGATGCCGGCCGAGGCGCTGCGTCGCTGGCTGGCCGAGAACCACGAACGGCGGCATCGGCCGCCGGGGCGTTAGCTCGCTTGCTCGATGCTCAGGCTCGCATACCCCACCCGCGGCACCTGCCCCAGGCGCTGCTCGACCAGCGCCAGCAGCGATTCGCCGCTGGCCAGGTAGGCGTCGCCGAAATCATGCCCACCCAGCGCGCTGGGATGGGCCACCAGCTCCAGCACGCCATGCTCGGGGGCCAGGCCGGCCTTGAGGTCGGCCGGGGTGCAGACGAAGTCGGCGGTGCTCCCGGCGAGCTGGCGCAGGCGCCAGTTGAGCAGGGTCTTGAACGCACGCTTGGCCGGCCCGATGTTGTGCCCCAGGTTGCGCGCCAGGCGCACCGGCACGCCCTGGTCGCGGGCGAAGCGGGCGACGACGGTGCCCACCGGCCAGATGTTGTGCACGTGCTGGTGCGAATCCAGGTGGCTGGGCATCAGGCCGTGGTCCAGGCAGTGTTTCCATTGGGCCTCAAGCTCCGCTTCCACGGCGGCCCGCTCGCGGCGTGACAGGCGCAGGGTACGTTGCTTCAGGCGCAGGTCGAACTCGCCGTGGGGCGTGCAGAAGCGCGGCTCGTCCAGGATCGCCTGGCTCAGCGGGCGGCCGTAGGTGAGGTTGAAGTGCAGCCCGATGCGTCCCTTGAGCGCCGGTTGCTGGGCCAGCGCGCAGGCGGTGGCGAAGGCCGGCATGTTGGCCATGGCCGTGGCCGAGCTGATCAGCCCGGCCTGGAAGGCGTGCAGGATGACCGCGTTGGTGTGGGCGCTGAGGCCGAAATCGTCAGCGTTGACTATGACCTGGGATGGCATCCGGGCGCTCCTGTGGCGGGGTGGGGGCGACAACATCGGCTTCTTTGCGCGGCGAGCGCCTGCGCAGGCGTGGTTTGAGCCAGTGCCAGCAGCGCTGCGCCAGGCCCAGCAGCACGCCGTCGGGGCGCCAGCTGTAGCTGCTCAGGCGCCACTGTTCGAGCTGGCCGGTCATGCGTTCGTGCAACTGGTGGCTGGAGTTGTCCAGGCTGACCCGCGAGGCGTCGATCCATTTCCAGTCCGCGTCCAGGCCCCAGTGGATCCACTCCTCCAGCAGCACGCGGCCGCTGCCCAGGTCGCGGTGTTCCGGGACGAAGGCGAGGTTGTAGTCGTAGACCCGGCCGCGCTCCACCAGGCCCAGGCGGTAGCTGATGCAGCGCCCGTCCAGCTCCAGCAGCACCAGGCACACCAGGCCTTCGCCGGCCAGCGCGGTGAAGGCCTGGTCCATCCACTGGCGACGCTGGGGGCCGGAGAAGATGCCGACCTCGTCGTCGCCTTTCCAGCTCACGGCCTCGACGGCACTGATGGCGTCGAGCAGTTCAGCCATGTTCTCGGCGCTCGCCATGACCCGGCGCACGCTGGCGCCGCAGGCATTGATTCGTTTGCGGGCGCGGCGCAGCTTGTAGCGCGGATCGCCGCTGACCTCCTGGCGATCCTGTTCGTTGATGCGGTGCACCGGCACGCGGCAGGTCAGGCGCTGCTGCCAGGTGGAACTGGCGCCGGCCCACTGGCGCAGCCAGCCTTCGTGCTCGGCGTTGTCCGGCACCTCGTTCAGTTGCAGCAGGGCATGGGGCAGGTGTTTGCGGATGGCCTGCAGGACCTGGTCGGCGTACAGCGCCGGCAGGTCGATGAGCAGGGCGATGCGGTCGCTCAGCGGATAGCCCAGGTGGCGCACCACCGGCGCAAACAGCGGGCCGAAGGGCTCCCGGGCGCGAACCAGGGGCAGGCACAGGCACAGGCGTTCGTCCTGGTAGCCGAGCAGCACGCCGAGCCGCTGGCCGGGCAGCAGGGCGGCCTCGGCGGCGCGCAGCCAGCCGAGGTGGTTGAACGGCGTGCTGCCGGGCAGGCGCCGGCGCAGCGTCTCGTAGTCGGCGGCGGGGAAGTCGTCGCTGCGCAGCGACGCGCACCAGCTGAGCTGCAGGGCCATGGGCTCAGCCCGCCGTGGCCGAGGAGGCCGGGGCCTCCGGTTTGCGCAATGGTTCCAGGCGCGAGGTGGTGTAGCGGCTCTCGCGGTAGAACCTCCAGCGGCCGAACAGGCAGTACACGTTCATGATCCGTCCTTGCTCCTGATAGCCCATGCGCAGGTGCAGCTTGAGCGCCGGGATGTTGTGCTGTTCGCACACGTCCACCACCTTGGTGCAGCCCTGGGCGGCCATGGCCTTCCACAGCGCCAGTTGCAGGTCCACCGACAATTCGGTGCCCCAGTACTTGCGGATCAACTCGCCACCGAACTCGAAGAACTCGCCCGGTCCGACCGGGAACCAGCAGCCGTAGTAGTGGCGGTCGTGATAGTGGCGGCTGCTGCCCCAGATGAAGGCCACGGCGTCGTTGTCGTCGTCGAGGAACATCAGCCCGGTGTGGCCTTCGGCGGCCAGCTCGCGCATGGTCTCGACGCGGTCGCCGAAGTGGCGGGCGAAGGCCTGCACGTTATGCACGGTGATGCCCTCGACGCGCAGGCTGCCGTAAGGCTTGAGCCGGTGCGGCGGCACCGGGCTGACCAGGTCGCGCTCCATCCACAGCAGCTCCCAATGATAGAAGACGTAGTGCCGCAAGGCGCTACCGAGGGTGTCACGCAGTCCCTTGCGCTTGATGCGATCCTGGATCTTGGCAAATGCAGTCATGGTGCCTCCTGGGCATGGCTGATCGAGGTGCGTCTCATGACGCGCTCCAGGTCAGGGCGAATACGGTCTGCCCTGGCAATTGAAAACGGACCTGGCCATCGGCGCAGCTGAAGCTGGCGCGGCGGCTCTGGTTGTCGGGGCCGAACAGTTCGAGCTGGCCGGCCGGGCAGTCGCCCAGGACCAGCGCCACCTGTTGCAGGCGCTCGGCCTTGTTCACCCCCAGCAGGCTACGTTGGTGCTGGCGGGCCATGGCCAGGGCGTCGACCTCGAAGGCGTCGTTGTCCAGGGTCAGTACCTGGTCCAGCCAGTGGCGCTGGATGAACTGCTGGGCCAGGCCCACCGGCTTGAGCTCGTAGCGCTGGTCGCCGGCATCGCGCAGCATGCCCTTGGGCCATTCTGGCTCGTCGGCGACATGGAACCAGTTGAGCATGTCGAGCAGGCCGTCGCCGGCGGCGTTGATCACCACCGAGGTCCACCACAGGCCGGCGTAATGGGTGTTCTGCTCGTAGGGGCTGAGGCTTGAGCCGCTGGACAGGTTGGTCTGGTCCAGCAGCAACGCCTTGCGCGGCCGGCCCTGGTTGTCCAGGCCCACCAGCTCGGCGGCCTGGCGCACGCTGTCGCGGTAGCTGCGGGTGGCGAGCAGGTCGCGGACCATCCATTCGTGCCAGGCCAGGGCGTCGATCTGCGCGCCCTGTTCGGCGAGCAGGCGCCGCGCCCAGTCGATGCCGCGGCGTTGCTTGCCGTCGTCGGTGAAGGGCCCGCCGAGCAGGCGCGAGGAGGCCGGCATGGCAATGCGCACACCGGCCTCGCGGGCGCCCGGATACTCGCGCACGCGCTTGGCCATGACCTGGAAGAAGTCACGATAGCTGGCGTAGTCGCGGTAGTTGAGATTGGGCTCGTCAGCGAAGGCCAGGTAGTGGATGCCTTTGCCGCCCAGGGCCTTGGTCGCCTCGAGCCAGGCGTCAAGGCCATCGCTGCTGGTGCGGTCGCTGCGCAGGTCGGCGACCCGGGCGCTGCCGGCCAGCAGGGTGATGTCCTGGAGGATGCCGAAGCGTTCCTGGTAGAGCTTGCGCCAGGCATTCTCGAAGTCGGGTTGGCGTTGCAGCACGTCGACGAAGCCGTAGAAACCGGCGGCTTGGGGGCGCAAGGCGTCAAGGGCGGCAAAGCTCGAGGCCGGCGGCAGCACATAGGGCAGGGCCACCCCTAGCCTCGGCGTGGGGCCGAGTAGCTTGGTGCCGAGGGTCAGGCGTACCTGGCCCTGCTGTTGGGGCAGGTCACCGAGGTCGTCGGCACGCTGGGCGAACAGGTTGGCGCTGCCGTCGAGCCAGAACGCCGCCTTGCCGCTGCCCTGCAGGCCCAGGCGCCAGGTCTCGTCGCGGCCGCTGACGGGCAGTGCTAGCTGGTCGAAGCGCCAGTAGGCGCGGTAGGGCTTGAGTGGCAACTGCACGCGCCGGCCATCGCTGAGACGTTCGGCGAACAGCCCGTGGACGCCGCCGTGGTGCTTGCCGGCCAACACCGCCCGTTCGCCGGCCTTGACCCGGAAGTACAGCTCGACACCCGGCCCGACCTCGGCGCTGAAGTGCACCTTGGCCGGGGCGAACAGCGCACGGGTGCTGGCATCGTGTTGGATACGGTAGTCGCGGAAGCTGTAGCCGGGCACTTCCAGGCGATAGGTACCGCCACCGGCTGCCAGGGGCCAGCGCTGCTCGCCGCGCACCTGCGCGGCCTCGATGCGCCGTTCGCCGGCCAGGCGGCCCTGGCCGTCCAGCAGGTACAGGCGCTCCGGGTTGGCGTCGGCCTGCCAGGCCGGGCGCCACTGGATGCGCAACTCGTCGGCGCGGGCCGGTAGCAGGTACAGGCTACCATCGCGGATCTCGCCCCATTGCACGGGCGCGGCGAGCGCCGGCTGTGCCAGCAGCGCGGTGCATAGCAGCAGGGCTTTCATGCCGCCCTCCGTTGCAGCATCTGGCGCAGCGGCGCCAGGTCGGCGGGCAGGATGATCAGGGTCTGGCCCAGCGGCACGCCGCTGAGGCGGCAATACAGCACCAGCATGGCCACGGTGACCGCCAGGTAGGCGATGGACGAGGCCGCCGCGGCGCCTACGATGCCCCAGGTCGGGATCAGCAAGACGTTGAGCACCAGGTTCAGGGCGGCGCCCGCGCCCATCAGCAGCGACACCGTGCCAGGGCGGTTCTTGCCCAGCAGGTCCAGGCGCAGGATGCTGGCGTAACACAGGCCGAGCAGGCCCGGCAGCAAGGCCAGCAGCGCCGGATAGGCCGGCGCGTAGTCGGCGCCGAACAGGGTGACGATAAGCCACTGGCCGATCAGCGCCATGCTCAGGCAGGCGCCGAGCATCACTGTGGCGGTCAGGCGCAGGGCCAGGGGTGTCAGCCGCTCCATGCCGGCGTCCTGCTGCAGCAGGCGTTTCATCAGCGGCGTGGTCACCGCCTCGGGGACGATCAGCAGCAGTTCGGCGGCGGCGCTGGCCATGGCGTAATGGCCCAGGGCGGTGCTGCCGAGCATGGCGCCGATGAACAGGTAGTCCGAGCGCAGGATCACCTGCTGGAAGAGCAGATCAGGGTGGCTCTTGGCGCTGTAGCTCAGCAGCTCGCGCTGGCCGCCGCGATCCCAGCGCAGGGTGAGCGGGTGCTGGCGGCGCAGCCACCACAAACCCAGCACCAGCACCAGGGCAATGCCGCACAGCCAGCTGATCAGCGCGGCCTCCAGGGCCTCGTCGCGCCACATCCAGAACAGCCCGAGGAACAGCAGCAGCGGCGCCAGCGATTCGGTCAGGCGCAGGGCGTTGAAGGCGCCGACGCCGCCGCTGGCGTTGTGCAGGGTCAGCAGGCCGCTCTTGAGTACGGTCATCGGCACCGCCAGCAGCAACAGCCAGGCCAGCAGGCCCAGCTGCACGGTAATTTCCAGGTCGCTGCCGAACTCGCGCACCAGCAACACGCAGACCAGCGTCAGCAGCCCGGCCAGCAGGCAGCCATAGACCAGCACCTGGGTCAGCAGCAGGCCCATGTCGCGTTGCTTGGCCGCCTGGTAGCCGACCGCGCTGTTCAGGCCGCCGCTGGTGGCGGCGCTGATCAGGTCGGGCAAGGTGCTGAGCAGGGCGAACAGGCCGCGCTCGCTGGGCCCGAGGATGCGCGCCAGCAGCACGTTGCGCAGCAGGCGCAGGGCGATCATCGCAAGCTTGGTGCCCATGCTCAGCGCCAGGTGGCGCAGGTAGCTGTTGCGGTTCATCAGCGTTCTCCGCGGCTGATGCGCCAGGCCAGCAACGAGGGCCGGCTGGCATTGCGCTGGCTGACGCCGATGCGCGGCAGCGCCAGCGGGTCGTCCTGGCCCTGGCAGATCCCCGGGCGGGTGCTCAGGGCGTAGGGGTAGCGGTGCGCGGCGACCCGCGCGCGCACACGTTCGTCGTGGTCGCCGTTGGGGTAGCAGTACACCGGCAGCGGTTCGCGGCAGCCTTCGTTGAGCGCGGCGTGGCTGCGTTGCAGCTCTTCGTTGAGGCGGTGGTCGTCCAGGTACGGCAGCAGGGCATGGCTGGCGCCGTGGGGGCCGAAGCGCACCAGGCCGGAATCCTCCAGGGCTCGCACCTGCTGCCAGTCCATGGCCTGGGGCAGCGACTCCGGCGGGCAGGCGTCGGTCAGCACATGCAGGGCCTGGGGGCTGAGGCTCTTGAGGGTCTGCAGGTAGCGCGCCAGTACCAGGCTGCGGGCCTTGCTGTGGTCGTGCATGAAGTAGGCCGCAGGCAGTGGCCGGCCGAGCTTGCGCAGGCGCTCGATCAGTTGCCGTCGAGCCTCCTCGCCATGGGTGCCCCACAGGGTTTCGCCGACGCTTTCCCACCAGAAGCGCTGGCGGCTGCCGATGTAGTCGGTGGACAGGAAGATGCTCGCCGGCACCTGGTGGCGTTGCAGCAGCGGGAAGGCGTTGACGGCATTGTCGCGCCAGCCGTCGTCGAAGGTCAGGGCCACTTTGGGGCGGGTATCGCCTCGGGGCTCCTCGTGGCTCTTGAGCAGGTCCATGAGGCTGACGCAGTCGAAATGCCGGGGCAGCCAGCGCAGCAGCCCTTCGAAGGCCCGGGGGCCGACGCACAGCTCGTTGCGATGGGGCAGGGCGGCGCTGGCGTCATCGGCCAGCACCCGGTGCAGCATGAGGATCACCCCGGCGCCGCGCAGTTCGGCGCGGCCACGCGGCGACTTGAAATAGAACCAGCCACTGGCCTGCTTGATATGGGTCTTGATCGGCATGTCCGTCGCTCATCGATTCTGGTCGGGGTTCCATTGGCTGTAGCTGTGCCCGCGCAGGAACTGCCACAGGCCCACGCTCATGCCGGCGAGGGTGACCAGCACGAAGGCGGCCAGGCGGAACGGGCGCGGCAGGCGGCGGCGGGCGTCGAGCAGGCCGGCGATGGCGGCGGCGTAGCCGAGCAGCTGCACGGCCAGGGTCAGTCGGTAGAAACCGGGCTCGATGGCCAGCCACAGGTTGGCCAGCAGCAATGGCAGCAGCAGCACCGGGGCCAGGCGGCGGATCAGTTTGTGGCTGATCAGGGCGATGGCGTACAGGCCGTGACGCGCCGGGTTGAGCAGCTCGCGGCGAGCGGCCAGGCTCAAAAGGCCGCCGACGGTGACCCGCTGGCGGCGGCGGAACTGCTTGTCGGCCTCGTCCACGCCCTGGTCCAGCACCACCGCCTCGGGCACGTAGACAATGCGCAGCCCTGCGGCCGGGGCGCAGGTGCTGATGAAGAAGTCGTCGTTGACCTGCTTGGGAATCGGTTGGTACAGCGCCCGGCGCAGGGCCAGCAGGGCGCCGTCGGCCGAGACCATGCAACCGGTGCGGTTCTCCACCTTGCGCACCCAGGCTTCGTAGTGCCGGTACAGGCTGTCGCCGATGCTCAGGCCCTTGCCCGGGTCGGGGATGATCATGTGCCCGGCGGTGCCGCCAACCTGGGCGTCGGCGAACGGCGCCAGCAGCAGCCCGAGGGTATCGGCCGACCACTGGTTGTCGGCGTCGGTGAATACCAGCAGGTCGCCCGTGCACACCTGCACGGCACTGTTCAGCGCCCCGGCCTTGCCCAGGCGCGGCAGGTCCAGCACTTGCACCCGCGGGTCACCCAGGGCGCGGGCCAGCGCCACGGTGCGGTCGCTGGAGCCGTCGCTGGCCACCACCACCTGCAGCTCGGCGGCCGGGTAGTCCTGGCCGAGCACGCTGGCGAGCTTGGCTTCGATATGCCGCTCTTCGTTGTGCGCGGCGATCACCACGCTCACCCGTTGCGCCGGCAGCGGCGAATGCGTGCGACGGGCAAAGAACGGCGCGGCCAGGGTCAGCAGCAGGGGATAGCCGACCCAGGCGTACAACGGCAGCAACAGGCATAGCCAGAAGATGAACTCAGCCACGGGCGGGCCTCCTTGCGGTGCGGTTGAACAGGCTGAGGATGAACGCCGCGCCGGCCAGGTGCAGGCGCAGCCAGTGCAGGCCCCAGAGTTGCAGGGTGAGCAGCGGGTCACGGTGCCGGCGGCTCTGGCGCAGGCTCAGGAACAGCGCGGGCAGGGCGCTGACCAGCAGGAAGAACAGCGCCACATGGGGGAATCCGTCGAGCAGGGCCGACAGGGCCATGGCGTCCAGCACCCACGCCCCCACCGAGAGTAGCGGGAAGCGCAGCAGGCGCAGGCTCACGCCATGGCTGCGCAGCAGTTGCAGGTGGCTGCCCTGGCGCCACATCTCCTTGCCCAGCCATTCGCGCCAGTTGGCCTCATAGCCCCAGTGCAGCACCGCGGGCTGGCGCAGCACGCGCAGGCGGGCGCCGGACTCGTGCAGGCGCAGGGTGAAGTCCTTGTCCTCGCCGGTGCGCAGGCGCTCGTCGAAACCACCGACCTGCTCGAACCAGCTGCGGCGCATCAGCAGGTTGGGGGTGGGCAGCCAGGTGCAGTCCTGCACCGTCTGCCCGGTGCGCAGGGTGCGCCGCTGCCAGGCCTGGGCGAACCACGGGGCGTGGCGCGGGGTGTCGCAGTCGAGGGCGAAGACATCGCCTTCGCCGCGACGCTGCAGGTCCAGCAGCAGGTCCAGCCAGTGCTCGGGCACCTCGATGTCGGCGTCAAGGAAGGCCAGCCATTCGCCGTGGCTGGCGGCTACGCCGGCGTTGCGCAGGGCACCGATGGCCACCCCGGGCAGCGTCAGCACCTGGGCGCCGTGCTCGCGGGCGATCCGCGGGCCGTCGTCGCTGGAGCCGTTATCCACCACGATCAGCTCGCAGGCCAGGCCCGCCGCGCTGGCCGAGCGCCGGGCGGCGTCCAGGGTGCGGCCGATATGGCGGGCCTCGTTGAACATCGGGATGACGATGCTCACCCGGCTCATCGGGCCACCTCCACCGGCTGTTGTTCACGGGCCTGGCCCAGCAGCACGCTGGACAGCGCCAGCATCAGCCACAGGTACTTGTGGCTGGGGGCGCTGAGGAACATCAGGAACAGACCGATGGCCAGCATGCTCATGGTCAGGTGGGTCATCAGGTCGGCGCGGTCCGCATCGCCGGCCGCGCGGAAGGCGGCGCGGGCCCGCCAGAAGTTGCGCAGGGCGAGAAAGATCATGCCGACGAACAGCAGCCCCGCCGGCAGGCCGACCTCGCTGAACAGCTCCAGGTAGGTGTTGTGGGCACGTCGGTAGAGGTCGGTGGTCTTGCTGTTGACCGGGGCGAAGGCCTTGGAGAAGCCGGTGTCGGCGTAGTGCAGCGGGAAGGTGCCGGGCCCGGTGCCGAGCAATGGGCTGTGGCTGATCATCTCCTTGCCCACCACCAGGTAGGAGGCGCGTCGGCCCAGCGATTCATCCTGGTGCGCGTTGACCCCGGATTTGAGCAGCATCAGCGACTGGATGCGCTCGGCGTAGCCCGCCGGCATCAGGGCCACGCCCAGGGGCAGGACAATGGCCAGGCCGAGCATGGCGAAGCCCAGGTGGCGCGGGCGGATGCGCGTCAGCTGTTCGCGGTAGTTGTACAGCACGATGCCCAGGCTGATCAGCAGTACCACCAGCCCCGAGCGCGATTCGGTCTTGGTCATGCCCACCAGCAGCAACAGGCAGCAGCCGGCCCAGAACAGCTTGACCGGGATCTGCCGGGCCTTGATCGCCAGCCACAGCCCCAGCGGCATGGCGATGGTGATCAGCAGGGCGAAGGCGTTGGGGTCGAGCATGGCCGAGGCGCGGCCCTGTTCCTGGTACTTGGTGGAGAAGATCGCGAACAGGCAGGTGACGCACACGCTGACGGTGATCAGCCGGGCCAGCATCGGCAGGTTGAGGTCGCGGCCGACCAGCAGGGTGATGACGAACACCACCAGGCCCACCAGCAACTCGCGCAGGTGACCGCCCGACAGCGCCAGGTCGTCGCTGGCCCACAGGCTCAGCAGGTACAGGGCCATGAACGGCAGCAGCAGGCGCCATTGGTTGCTGCGCAGGCGCTCGCCGGGCAACTGGCGCACTGCCAGCTGCAGGCTGAGGATCAGCACCAGGCCGATGCCCACCAGCTTGGCGCCGGACACCAGGCCGTCCTTGAGCAATCCCTCCAACGGCACCAGGGTGGCGATCGCCAGCAGGCCCCAGGCTGGCTTGCGGTACAGCACTAGTACGCCGGCCAGGCCGATCACGCCGCCGGGGGCCAGGAATGGGTAGGGGCTGGCCAGCAGCCCCAGGCTCAGCAAGGCCACCAGGGCCACCAGCGACAGGGGAATGATCATGCGACAACCTCCTCGGCCGTGCCCCGGTACACCAGGGCCCAGCGGTGTGCCAGGGTCGGCAGGTGGTAGCGTTCGCGTTGCGTGCGGCGGGCGCCGGCGACCAGCTCGGCGGCCTGCGCGGGATCCACGAGCAGGGCCTCGAGGTGTTCGCCCAGTTCAGCGCTGGCCAGCGGGGCGGCCAACAGACCGTTGCGCCCGTGTTCGATGACGTCGGGAATACCGCCGACACCGAAGGCCACCACTGGCACGCCGTCCTGCATGGCCTCGAGCAGGATCATCGGCGTGCCTTCGGTGCGCGAGCTGATGACCAGAGCGTCCAGGCGCTTCATCCAGCCGCGCATGTCGCGCTGAAAGCCCGGCAGGGTGATGCGCGCGGTGAGACCGGCGGCGTCGATGCGGGCCTGCAGGGTGTCGCGCTCGGGGCCTTCGCCGAGCATCACGGCGTGGACCTGTGGGTGGCGCTGGCACACCGGGATCAGGGTGTCGAGGAACAGGTCGGGGCCTTTTTCGCTGGACAGGCGGCCGACGTAGGCGGCGAGCCAGGGGGCCTTGTCATGATCGCAATCCCTGTAGGAGCGGCCTTGTGCCGCGATCGGCCGCGAAGCGGCCGCCGCTGCGGGGTAATCCGATGTGCCTGACTTATCGGCGTGGGTGGCCTTGGGGCCGCGTTGCGGCCCATCGCGGCGCAAGGCCGCTCCTACATGATCTTCATCAGCCGTGCAGGCCTCGGGCAGGCCGTTGGGAATCACCCGCAACTTGGCCTCGGGAACGCCGGCATCGCGGTGGATGCGGGCGATGCTCTCGGCCACGCACACCACCGTGTCCACCGTCGGCGTGCGGCACAGTTGCAGGCTCAGCCAGGTGTAGAAGCGCTGCTTGCGGCTGCGCGGGGTGAAGCCATGCTGGGTGCTGACCATCGGCAGGCGCCACAGGGTGGCGCCGATCCAGCCGAACAGCTGGCCCTTGAAGTTGTGGCTGTTGACCAATGGACGTTGGCCGCGCTGCGCGCCGAGTACCTTGAGCACCGCCCCCAGCCCCCGGCAGGTGTCGCATTCGACCCCCGCCTCGCGAAAGCGCGCCACCAGCTCCGCCGGGGCATCGAGAAACAGCACCCGATGCTGGCCGGGGGTCGCCTGGCAGTGGTCCAGGAGCATGCGCTCGGCGCCGTAGAACCCGCCACTGCCGAGCAGGTGCAGGATCGGCCGGCCGGCGTGCAGCGCGGCGTTCAATTGCGCACCCAGTGCCACAGGCGTGGCAGCGACCAGCTCTTGTGCGGGTTGGGCAGCGCCGGGGCCTGGTCGTTGATCACCAGCAGCACCGGCAGGCCCAGCTCGTGGCTGATCTGCGCCGGATGCTTGAAGCGATGGTCGAAGAACTCCCTGACGTAGACCACGGCGATCGCCAGCAGCAGGCCGGTGACCAGGCCGAACGGAATGATCAGGCCAGGTTTCGGGAAGCTCGCCGCAGTGGGCTCGTAGGGGGCGCTGAGGATCCGCGCGTTGGACTGGCTGCCGTCGAGCAGGCCCTGGCCACGGCTTTCCTCGTAACGCTGGGCGTAGGTGGAGAAGGCCTTGTGCAGGGCGTCGATCTCGGTGTCGAGCTGGCGGGTCTTGCTCTGGGTCTCGCGCAACTGGAGGATGCGCTTGCTGTAGTCGGCGATGCGCTGGGTCTTCTGCTCGATTACCTGCTGGGTCACGGCCAGGTCCTGCTGGCGCTCGCGGATGCGGTTCTCGACGATCTTGAGGAACTGCGCGCGCAACTGGGCGATTTGCTGGCGGGCCATGACCATCTGGTCGGAGCCTGGCTGGAACACCGTGGCGTCGCCATTGTAGCGGGCCAGCTGGGTGGTCAGCTGTTCGCCGAGCTGCTTGATCTCGCGGTCCTCGAAGGCGACGTTGTCGACCGTGGTGGTGAAGGTGTAGGGGAACGCGTAGTCGGCCATCCTCGCCTTGCTGGCCGCGGCCAGGCTGCTCTGCAGGTAGTCGAGCCACTTCTGGTTCTGCAACTGGCGGTCACGTTGCAGGTTGAGCGCCTGCTCCTCGGTGTTGATGGCGTTCAGCCGGAAGGTGATCTCTTCCTTGGGGTCCGACGAGCCGATGGCGGTCAGCAGGCCCAGGCGCTGGCTTTCCAGGTCGCCCAGGCGGGCCTGGTAGTGCAGCTTCTTCTGCTCGTAGAACGCTTCGGGCAGCTCGTTGGACTGCAGGTCCTGGCGGTTGGCCAGGAAGTTCTCCAGCAGGCGACTGACGAACAGCGTGCCCAGCTTCGGATCGTCGGCGCTGTAGGTGATGGAGATCACGTTGGAGCCGGGCAGGGTCTCGACCTTGAGGTCCTTGACCGCCTGGTCGGTAAGGGTGTCGAGCTGGGTGTCGCGGTCATCGGCCACGCTGTTGCCGAACAGCCGGTGCAGCGGGTCGAATACCGCGTGGCGCACCGGGTCGAGCACGGTACGGCGCAGCAGGCCGGGCTCGTCCGGATAGTGGCCTTCCTTGCGCAGCTCGCCGATGGTCTGACGGATCAGGGTCGGCGAGCGCAGGATGTTGCTCTCGGTCTCCATGTCGGCCAGCGACGGCGGGATGAACTGGTCGGCCTGCTGGCTGAGCGCCGAGGTGGTGTCGCTCTGCGAGAGCTTCTTGGACTGCACGATGACTTCGGCGGTGATGTCGAAGCTCTGCTTGAGCACCAGCGGTAAAATTACCGCGATCACCGCGAACACCAGGAACACCCGTTTCACCAGCTGGCGGTTGGCGAAGAAGATGCGGAAGAACTCATGTACGTAGTTTTCTTTGGGTTGCGTGGTCATGGTTCGTCCCCCGGTCAGTCGTCGCTTTCTTTGTTGTCGACGCGGTAGCTGAAGCTGAAGCCGAAGCCCTGGAACAGCACCACGTCGGCCAGTTGCCGGGACAGCTCGGCGGCGCTGGCCAGCTTGGTCTTGGGCACGTAGAGCATGTCTTCGGGCTGCAGGTAGGCGAGCTTCTGGGTACCACCGGACAGCGCCTGGTCGACGTCGTAGTTGACCGCGTGCACGGTGTTGCCTTCACGGCGCATGATCACCACCGAGCCGAGCTTGGCCTTGAGGGTCGGGCCGCGGGCCAGGGTCAGCGCTTCGAGCACCGATATTGGGCGGCGGATCTGGAAGGCGCCGGGCTGGCCGACTTCGCCGAGCACATAGATCTCGTTGGCGGCGGTGGACTTGAGCAGCACGTCCACGCTCATGCGCCCGGGCAGGGTGGCGTAGCGCTCGTTGAGGTAGTCGCGCAGCTGGTTGACGGTCATGCCCTGCAGCGGCACCGAACCGATTTCCGGGAAGGTGGCGCGGCCGTCGTTGCCCACGGTGATGTCGCGGCTCATGCCGGTGCCGGGGTGGTTGAGGGCGTTCTTCAGGTTGACCTCGTCGGTCATCGGGCTGATTACCCGCACGGTGACCTGGTCACGGTTGGGCTTGAACACCCGCTTGTCCTGGTAGGCCTGGCGGATGGCGTTCTCGGCCTCGCCGGGGGTCATGCCCTCGACGCGCACCGCAGCGTTGGTGCTGGGCAGGGTGATGCTGCCGTCGGGCTGCACCAGCTGGTTGCCGTTCAGGCCGCTGGCGGCCATGAAGTTCAGGTCCAGGGTGTCGCCGGACTGGATGCGGTAGACCCCGGCCGAACGGTTGCTGACGTGGAAGATCACCTCCAGCACGTCCTGCGGGCGCAGCACCTGCTCGCGGCGGGCGACTTCGGTGGCCTGGCTCTCGGCCGGTGGCGCGGTAAGGATCTGCACCGGCATCTGGCGGTCTTCCTGGCTGGCGCAGCCGGCCAGGGCCAGCACGCACAGGGCAATCGATGGGTATCTCATGGCGTTCATCCTGTGCGGCCTCTCAGAGATTTTCGTACAGCCACTTGGGCATGTAGTACTTGCGCTTGTTGAACACGCTGCCGATCAGTCGCGCGCCGGCCTGGGTCAGGCGTTGACTGGCGGCCTGGGCGACTTCCCAACGGGTCTCCTCGGCGCACACCACCAGGATCACGCCGTCGACCAGGGTGCCGATCACCAGGCTGTCGGCGCTGGCGTAGATGGCTTCGCCATCGATCACCACGAAGCGGTACTGGTTACTCAGCTGGTGCAGCAGCACGCGCAACTGCTCGTGGTCGAGGCGGTCGCGGCCGCGTTTCCAGGTGCCCACCGGCAGCACGTCGAACGGCTGGTCGGACAGGCGCACGATGCAGTCCTGGGCCAGCGGCGGGGTGTCCTGGTTGAACAGCAGGTCGCTGTAGCCGCGCAGCTTGCCCAGGCCCAGTTGCTGGCTGAGGCCGCCGGGGCTGAGGCTGGCGTCGATCAGCAGCACGTTGCCCGCGCTCATCAATGCCAGCTGGCTGGCAAAGGCCAGGGCGCTGGTACTGGTGCCGCTGCCGGTGTTGGCCGCGGTCAGCAGCAGGGTGCGCTGGTCGAGGTCGAGCACGGTGGAGGTCAGGTTGGTCTCGCTTGGGGTAGCGATGGTCAGACTTCTTGAGGATGAACCGTCCATCTCAGCTTGCTCCGTGGCCAGTGAACACTTTGAACGGGGTCTTGAGCAGGATCTTCAGGTCCAGCATCAGGCTCTGTTCGTTGATGTAGCTCAGGTCCAGCTCTACGCGTTGGTCGAAGTCGATGTTGCTGCGCCCGGAGATCTGCCACAGGCCGGTCATGCCCGGGTAGATCGACAGCCGCGCCAGGTGGTTGTCGTGGTAGCGGTAGGCGTTGAACGAGGTGGGGCGCGGGCCGACCAGGCGCATGTCGCCGGTAACCACGTTGATCAGGTTGGGCAGCTCGTCCAGGCTGCTGCGGCGCAGCCAGCCGCCTATCGAGGTGATGCGCGGGTCCTTGTCGATCTTGAAGTCGATGGATTCGGCGCCGTGCTTGTTCAGGTGGCGCAGCGAGTCCTTGAGCGCCTCGGCGTTGGCCACCATGGTGCGGAACTTGTACATGCCGAAGGCGCGGCCCCGGTAGCCGGTGCGCTTCTGCACGAAGAACACCGGGCCCTTGCTCGACAGCTTGATCAGCAGCGCCAGCACCAGGAACACCGGCGACAGCAGCAGCAGCAGGGTCAGCGCGGCCAGGCACGACAGCACGCGGTTGGTCCGCGACAGCGTCCACGGGCGGCCCCCGGCACGGCCGGTCATCCAACCGCGGCCCTGCATGTGGATGGCGGCATCGATGCGCTGCCGGTGCGCCGGGTCCATGCGTTTGTCCTGGTACAGCGCCTGCAGTTGCGCGCTCTTGGGTTGTCCTGTCATACCGCCCTCCGCTGATCTGGCTGCTCGCCCGTGGGCGCCGCTTCGCTGGCGGCGGGCGAGTGGTAGCTCTTGAACCAGGCGACGAAGCGCCCGAGCCCTTCATCAAGGCCTATCTGTGGGGTGAAACCGGTGACCCTGGCCAGGGCGCTGGCGTCGGCGCAGGTGGCCAGCACATCGCCCGGTTGCAGCGGCAGCAGTTCGATCACCGCGTTGCGCTGCAGGTGTTTTTCCAGCAGGGCCAGGTAGTCGAGCAGCTCCACCGGGCGCTGCCCACCGATGTTGTACAGGCGCCAGGGCGCGTGGCTGCTCGCCGGGTCCGGGTTGAGCGTGTCCCACTGCGGGTCGGCGACCGGGGGCAGGGGGATCAGCCGCACCAGGCTTTCGACGATGTCGTCGATGTAGGTGAAGTCGCGCTGGTGACGGCCATGGTTGAACAACTGGATCGGCCGGCCTTCGCTGATCGCCTTGGCGAACTGCATCGGCGACATGTCCGGGCGGCCCCAGGGGCCGTACACGGTAAAGAAACGCAGGCCGCTGCAGGGGATGCCATAAAGGTGGCTGTAGCTGTGGGCCATGGCCTCGTTGGCCTTCTTGGTGGCGGCATACAGCGACAGCGGGTGGTCCACCGAATCCTGCACCCGATAGGGCGTCTGCTGGTTGGCGCCATACACCGAGCTGGACGAGGCGTACAGCAGGTGCTTGACCGGATGGCGGCGGCAACCTTCGAGAATGTTGAGAAAACCGGCCAGGTTGCTGTCCAGGTAGGCTTGCGGGTTTTGCAGCGAGTAGCGCACGCCGGCCTGGGCCGCCAGGTGCACCACCACCTCCGGACGCTCGCTGGCGAACAGCCGGGCCATGCCGTCGCGGTCGCCCAGGTCCAGGCAGTGCAGCGGGAAATCACCGACTGTCTGGCGCACCCAGTGCACGCGGGCATGCTTGAGTGCCGGCTCGTAGTAGTCGTTGAAGTTGTCCAGCCCCACCACCTGGTGCCCCTCGAACAATAGCTGGCGGCAGGTGTGGGCGCCGATGAAGCCGGCCGCGCCGGTGACCAGCACTTTCATGGCGCATCCACCTGCGGGGCGACCTGGCGCAGGCCGATGCCGCTGTAGTGCAGGCCGTGGGCGGCGACCTGTTCGGGGTTGTACAGGTTGCGTCCGTCGACGATCACCCGCTCGCGCAGCTTGCTGGCCAGCATCGAGAAGTCGACCACGCGGAAGTTCTTCCACTCGGTGCAGATCACCAGGGCATCGGCGTCCTGCAGGGTGTCGTCGCGGGTGGCGCACAGGTGCAGGTCGTCACGGTAGCCGTACAGGCGCCGGCACTCGTCCATGGCTTCGGGATCGTAGGCGCGCACGGTGGCGCCTTCGGCCCACAGGGCCTCCATCAGGTAGCGGCTGGGGGCCTCGCGCATGTCGTCGGTGTTGGGCTTGAAGGCCAGGCCCCACAGGGCGATGGACTTGCCGGCCAGGCCCGCCAGGCGCTGCTTGAGCTTGGCGAAGAGGATGCGGCGCTGCTGGTCGTTGACTTCATTCACGCTCTGCAGCAGGCGCAGCGGCATACCGCTGTGGGCGGCGGTGTGCAGCAGGGCCTTGATGTCCTTGGGGAAGCACGAACCGCCGAAACCGCAGCCTGGATAGATGAAGTGGTAGCCGATGCGCGGGTCGGAACCGATGCCGCGGCGCACTGCCTCGATATCGGCGCCCAGGTGTTCGCTGAGGTTGGCCAGCTCGTTCATGAAGCTGATGCGGGTGGCGAGCATGGCGTTGGCGGCGTACTTGGTCAGCTCGGCGCTGCGGTTGTCCATGAACATCAGCTTTTCGTGGTTGCGGCAGAACGGCGCGTACAGTTCGGCCAGCTGGTCATGGGCGACTTCGTCGAGGGTGCCGACGATGATCCGGTCCGGACGCATGCAGTCGGCCAGGGCGCTGCCTTCCTTGAGAAACTCGGGGTTGGACACCACGCGCACCTGCAACTGGCCCTTGCCCAGGCGCTGCAGTTCGTCGCGGGCCAGGGCCATGACCTGGTCGGCGGTGCCCACCGGCACGGTGGACTTGATGATCAGGGTATGGTCGGTCTCCATCAGCGCGGCAATCTGCCGGGTGACGTTGAGCACATGGCTGAGGTCGGCCGAGCCGTCCTCGTCGGGCGGCGTGCCGACGGCGATGAAGATCAGTTCGGCGTGACTGACCGCGTCGCTGGCCTGGGTGCTGAACAGCAGGCGGCCTTCCTTGATGTTGTCCTCGAGCAGGTCCGACAGGCCCGGCTCGCTGATCGGCGGTACACCCTGGCGCAACTGGTTGATCTTGTGGGTATCGACATCCACGCACAGGACCCGGTGACCTACGTCCGCCAGGGCTGCTGCCTGTACCAGTCCGACATAACCGGTGCCAAAAACGCTCACGTCCATGCGCGGTGCCTCGTATGGATGAGTAAGGGAGATGAAACAGTGGTGTGAATTGGGTATAGCTCAGCCCGGTGGATTTGCGTCAAAGCAATGGCATGTTTCGTCGAATTTACAGACCCTGGCGAAACGGGCGTTCTGCCACCAACCTGTTTCCAATCCGTGTGTTAGCGCGCATAGCTAGTGGCAATTGGCCGTTCGACGAACCGATGAACGGTTGGACGCACCGAAATAAGCGGGTTGCAGACGATAGGGAGAATCAACAACAACTTGCGGCAGGTGCCAGATTCTGGTGTCGGTATGTCGTCGGAATTTTGACTTTTTTGCGTTGTGGTTTGTTTCACAACTGCTACGGTTTGAGGAGATTCCCATGACCGGAGTGGCCGAAACATGCGCGGATGGATCAAGCTTTTGCTGTTGCTCGTCTATCTGGCCAGCTTTCATGCCTATTACCGCGAGCGCATAGAAGCCCTGGGTATTGGCCTGCCACTGGTGCTGTACCTGGGGGTGTTCGCTGTATTGGCTCTGGCCCTGCTGCTGGCCGCGTTCAGCCGCCCCGGCTGGCTGCGCTGGTCGCTGGCGCTGGCGTTCACGGTCAGTGCGATCTTTCTCGACGCTTATAACCGCATCACCGACTCCTACCTGACCTATAGCGCATTCGTGTCCATGGTCTATGCCGGCGGTTTCGTTCAGGAGGCCCTGCAGCAATATCACTACGCTATTACCCTGGCCGCGGCACGGGCGCTGTTGCTGCTGTTTGGTCTTGGCTTGCGCCCGGGGCCGACCCCTCGGCTACCGTGGCTGTTGCCACCCGTGGCGCCGGTGCTGGGTCTGCTGGCGCTGATCGCCATCCTGTTCGTGCGCGCCGGCGAGGGCGCCCGCGGGCTGCCGGTGATGTACACGCCGCTGGCCTACCTCAGCCTGTTCGGCTACGAGACCCTGCACGACCATGTCGGGCCGCGCCAGCCAGTGACCCTGGCCCAGGCGGGGCCGGCGATGGCGCGGGATATCGTGCTGCTGATCGACGAGAGCATCTCGGGCAACTACCTGGACCTGAACACCCCGGCCGGGGTCACCAGCCACCTGGGCCAGGCCCAGTCCGGCGTGTCAATCGTCAACTTCGGCTATGCCGCGTCCATCGCCAACTGCAGTGCCGACACCAACGTCACCCTGCGCTATGGCGGAACCCGCACCGATTACCTGCGCATCAACTCGACCCAGCCGTCGATCTGGCAGTACGCCAAACGCGCGGGCCTGGGAACGGTGTATATCGATGGCCAGCGCACCGGCGGCAACCTGCAGAACCTGATGACCGAGACCGAAAAGCGTGATATCGACCAGTTCATCCAGTTCGACGACACCCCCGTGGTGCAGCGCGACATGGCGGCGCTGGAGCGGCTGGTGGCGTTGCTCAAGGACGGCAGGCCGCAGCTGATCGTGGTGAACAAGGTCGGCGCCCACTTCCCGGTGCATGACAAGTATCCGGATGACTTCCTCAAGTACCAGCCCGCCTTGCCTCGGGGGCGTTACGTCGATATCGCCGACACCGGCACCCGCGATGGATTCGATGGCCGTCCGCAGGACTGGGTGTTGTATCGCAACGCCTACCAGAACACCGTGCTGTGGAATGTCGGCGAATTCTTTCGCCGGCTGTTCGCCGAGGGTGATCTCAGCCAGGCCGTGGTGCTCTATACCTCCGACCATGGCCAGGACCTGCATGAGCGCGGCAATCCTGGCCTGAACACCCATTGCGACAGCGATCCTGTGCCGGAAGAGGGCCTGGTGCCATTGGTGGTGATCCAGGGCGAGGGCCTGCGCACGCTGGACTGGCAGGCCCATCTGCAGGCCAATCGCAACGCTTCCAGCCATTACAACCTGTTCCCCACGCTGCTCAAACTGATGGGTTATGACGGCACGGCCGTGAGCGCGCGCTACGGCCGTTCGCTGGACATGCCGACCGACGACCCGTTCACCTTCAACGTGCGTTTCAATGCGCGGCTGGGGGCCAAGCCGGATTTCCGTCACATCGACCTGGGGCAGGTGGTCACGCCCGCCAGTGTCCTGGCGGGGCAACCGATGCCGGTAGGCAAGGCGGACTGAGGTCAGAAATCGATGCTGGCAGACAGCTGTACCGTACGCGGCGCACCCAGCCCCAGGCTGGTGAGCAACGGCATGCCCCAGTAGGCCTTGTTGGTCACGTTCTCCACCGTGCCGCGCAAGGTCACCGGGTGGTCGGCCACCTGCAGCCGGTAGCGGGCACCGACGTCATATATCGTGTAGCCAGGAATCGACTGGCTGTTGTCGTCGCTGATGTACTGCTTCGACACGGCGGTGGCGTTGGCGGTCAGGGTCAGGCCATCGAGCAGTGGGGTGTCCCACTCCACGCCCAGCTTGCCTTGCAATTTCGGCTGGCCGGTGGCGGTCTTGCCTTCCTCGGCGGGGTTCTCGGCCTTGGTCACCTTGGGGTCGAGGCGCGCCACGCCGCCCATCAGGCGCACATCGGTCAGCGGGGTGCCGAAGAAGCTCCACTCGAGCCCGCGGTTACGCTGTTCACCACCGAAGGAGAACACCTTGGTCACCGGATCGGTGAAGCTGCTGGGGCGTTCGATCTGGTACAGGCTCAGGGTGTGGGCGAAGTCGCCAAGGTCGAGCTTGATGCCGACTTCCTTCTGCTTGGACTTGTAGGGGGCGAACACTTGGCCGGCGTTGGGCGCGGTAATCGGGGCGATGGCACCCTTGCTCAGGCCCTCGATGTAGTTGGCGTACAGCGACACCTCGTCGGTGACCTTGACCAGCACTGCCGCCGCTGGGGTCGTGGCGCTCTCGTTGTAGCGCGTGGTATGCGCGCCGTTGCTGACGTCGAAACTGTCGGTCAGCACCTGCTGGCGACGCACGCCCAAGGTGAGTTGAAGACGCTCGTCGAGGAACGACAGGGTGTCGGCCAGGCCGTAGCTGCTCAGGCGCGACTCGGTGTGGGCGATGGCCGGGTAGCTCCTGGCGGCCTCCGGTCCCCAGACTGGGTGGTAGATGTTGTTGACCCACTCGGCCCCCGGGACGTTGCGTCGGCCATAATCGTGCTGCTTGTCCGAGTAGTGCGTGGCGTTGAGCGACCATTGGTGACCGACACCGAACGTGTCGAAATGGCCGCGCAGGCCGGCCTCGCCCGAAGTCTTCTTGAGGTCGATCTTCAACTGGCCCATGTTCGTCTCCATGTCTCCAGCGGTGTTGAACACCTCGGCGAGCATGGTGCCACTGTAGGCATAGTCGGTCTTGCTGGTGCCGGCCGCGGCATAGGCCATGAGGTTGTCGTTGAGGTCGTACTCGCCGCGCACGATCACGCCCTTGTCGCGGGTCTGGACGAAGCCCCAGTCCGGGTTGAGCAAGGTCTCGGACTTCGGCGGCCGGGGCACTGGCACGCCTGCGGCCAGGCCGATGCCGCGGTTCTGGCCCCTGACCCGGTCCTCGCTTTCGTACAGGTCGGCGGACAGGCGCGCCCGCTCGCCGCGCCAGTCGAGGCCCAGGGCGTTGAGCTCGGCCTTCATGCGCTGATGGTCGGTCGCGGTGTCGCCGTCACGATAGACACTGTTGAAGCGCACGCCGAACTGCTGCTGCTCGCCGAAGCGGCGGCCGACGTCGAGGTGCCCGCCGAACTGCGCGTCGGACATGTAGGTGGTGGTGATCCGGGTCAGCGGTTCGGCGCCCGCGCGCTTGGGCACCAGGTTGATGCTGCCGGCCACCGAGCCGGCCGGTGGCATGCCGTTGAGCAGGGCAGACGGGCCCTTGAGCACTTCGATGCGCTCGTACATCTCGGGCGAGATCCGGTAGTAGGGCGCCATGCCGTACAGGCCACCGATGCTCACATCGTTGATGTTGGAGTTGAAGCCGCGGATCGAGTAGTTCTCGCTGTAGGTGCCCTTCAGGCCATTGCTGAACACTGCGGGGTCGGTCGCGGCGATCACGTCGGTGACGGTTTGCGCCTGGGTGTCCTGGATGTACTGGTCGGTGTAGCTGATGGTGCTGAACGGCGTCTCCATGAAGTCCTTGTTGCCCAGCAAGCCGACCCGGCCGCCCGAGGCCACCTGGCCGCCGGCGTAGGCGGGGGGCAGTGCGCTCGGGGCGTCGAGGTCGCCTTCGACCCGGGTCTCGGTCAGCTCGAGGCTGCCGCTGGCCTGGTCTTGGCGGGATTTTTCCACTTCCTCGGCCCGTTCCACGGTCTGCGCCGCGGTCACGCTCATGGAGACACCGCCCAGGCCGAGCAACAAGGCCATGTGCACGGCGGCGAAGGTGCGATTGAGGTCGAAGTGGGGCACAGCCGGCTGCTGCGCCGGGCTGACACGCTGTTGCGACATGCTGGATTCCTTTCGATTCGCAAGTGAGTGAAGGCATTCACTAGGCTTTCCGACCCAGTACGGTAAAACCTCAATGCAAATCATTAACATCCAGCAGTGCAGCTGACGATCAGCCCGGCAGGGTCAACTGGCGATGAGGATATCCTCGAAGAACGCCCCGACCGGTTCGCTGGGATGGCACAGCTGGATTTCCAGCACCCAGACCATCTCCCCCGGCACGATCTGCAGGTCGGCCAGCTTCTCCTGCCCGTACAGGACATGGGGGAAGTCGGCGATGCGATGCCCGGCCAGGTTGCGCTCCAGACACCAGCCCCTGGCCTGGGCACTGCGCTCGGCGACGTTGTACAGCTCGCGCCCGGTCAGTCCGCGGCGCCAGGCCAGGCGCGTCTCGTCGAACACGGCATGCAGCGCTTCGACGCAGGCGTGGTGCAGGGGGCGGTCGCCGAACACGAAGGTATCCCCATAATCACCCTCGTAGCCGTCCCATACCGGGCCGAGATCGACCACTGCGATATCGCTGGCGCGCAGCCTGCGCTGCGGGTCGATGCCCTGGCGCGGCGTGCGCACGGTGTCGTCGCCGAAGCGGATGTAGGTCGGGTGCCAGGTGTGCGAGGCGCCCATGGCCCGCAAGGTGCGCTCGGCCATGGCCAAGGCCTGGGCGGTGGTCATGCCGACTTCCAGCTGGCTGGCGATGGCGGCCAGGGCCCGTACCGTCTGTTCGCGGGCGGCGAGCATGCCGTCCAGCGAGTAGCGCGGGCCGACTTTCTCCAGTTGCGGGTCCAGTGCCGTCGACGGCAGCGCTGCGCCGCTGGGCACGAAGGCCTCAGCGATGAAGCGATGGGCCTGCACGCCTGCGCCAAGGCATTGCTCGCGGACCTGCTGGATCATCGTGGCGTTGCCACAGGCGTAGACCTGGGTATCGGCCCAGCGATGCGCCTGGGCCAGCGCCACCTGCTGCACGCGGGCCTGGGTGGCCAGGACCGGATGCCAGCGAAACCGAGGGTGCGCCTGGCTGCACTGGTCGAGGAACGCACGGTCGTAGAAATCGGCCGGCGAGGCGCCGCCCCAATACAGCGTGACCTCGGCATCGCGTGCCAGGGCCATCAGCAGCAGAGGCTTGATGCCGGCATAGCCGGTTCCGGTGGCGAACAGTACGACGGGGCGTTCATCTTCATGTTGCCAGGTGCAGGCCCCCACCGGGCCTTCGAGGTTCAGCACGTCGCCTATGCCGAGTGATGGCAGCAGGTGCTCGGAAAACAGGCCGCCAGCGACCCTGCGGATATGAAACAGCATCCGTCCCTGGTCCTGCGCCGGCAGGTTGGCGATGGAGAAACAGCGGCTGTCACCGTTGTCGAGGCGGAACCTGAGGTACTGGCCGGCACGTACCTCGACGGGCTGTTCGGGTTGCAGCACCAGCTCGGTGATATCGACGCTCAGGGAGCGCTTGTCCAGTACCCGCGCGCTGAAGGCCAGCGTCGGCGTGTCCAGTGACCAGCCGGGAATCGCCAGGCGCATGTCGCCGCAAGCGTGGCTCTGGCACAGCAGCAGTTCGTCGGCGGCCAGGGGATAGGAGGGCGCGGGCGTATCCGCGTCGCGCAGCCTGTCGCGATACTGGCCGGCGACCACCTTGACCTTGCACGAGCCGCAGGCGCCGCGACGGCACGAGAAGGGCACGGCAAGGCCACTGGCGAGCATGGCGTCGAGCAGCAGCTCGTCGCCGGCCTCGAAGGTTCTGCCCGAGGGCGACAATTCAATGACATGGTGGTTGGGCATGGCGATCTCGCGGCAGTGGGAGCGGTGATTGTTGCGGTAGACTTGGACCAGGAAAACCTCCAGTTTTGGATAATTCACATGGTCCAGTTACGCAAATGGCGGCCGTTGCTCAACCTGGACGGGGGCGAGCCGCAGGCCTCCTATCGAAAGATCGTCGAAGGACTGGTCAGCGCGATCAGCGATGGCCGCCTGCTTCCCGGAACCCCCTTGCCGGGTACCCGGGACATGGCGCAACTGCTCGACGTCAATCGCAAGACGGTGATCCTTGCCTACGAGGAAGCGGCGACCAAGGGCTGGCTGTACAGCGTGCCGCGCCGGGGAACCTTCGTCAGCCAGCAGCTCGCCGCGCAGGCGACGCCGGCGCGCCAGGTGGCGCAGCCATTCGCTCCGAAATTGCGCGATGCGCCTGCCACTGCGTATTTCGCGGCGAGCGAGCAGGCAACGGCGTGGCACCAGCGCCCCGGGGCACTGTTCTTCGACAATGGCGCCTGTGACCATCGCCTGTTGCCCCAGGCGGTCCTGCACCGTTACTACCGCAAGGCCCTGCGTCACAGCTTCGCCACCAATACCGTGCGCCATGGCAGCGACGGCAGCGGCCATCACCTGCGCCGGGTGCTGGCGGACATGCTGCGCCAGGAGCGCGGGCTGAACGTGGGGGCCGAGCACATCTGCCTCACCCAGGGCACGCAGATGTCGCTGTACCTGGCCGCCAGCGTGTTGCTCAGGCCCGGTGACGTGGTGCTGGTGGAGCGGCTGAGCTATCCGCCGGCCTGGGAGATCTTTCGCCAGCTGGGTGCCCGGCTGGAGACCGTGGACCTGGACGAGGAGGGGTGTCGCGTCGAGCAGATCGAAGCGCTGTGCCGGCTGCATCCGGTGCGCTTTCTGTATGTCACGCCCCACCACCAGTTTCCCACCACCGTCAGTTTGCGCGCCGGTCGCCGGCGGCAGTTGCTGGAACTGGCGCGGCGCCATGATTTCTGCGTGATCGAGGAGGACTACGACCACGAGTACCACTTTGCCGGGCGGCCCTACCTGCCGCTGGCCAGTGATCCCCTGCAGCGCCATGTGATCTATGTCGGCTCGTTGTCCAAGTCGCTGGGCAGCACCTTCCGTTGCAGCTTCATCGTCGCGCCGCCGGCGGTGGTCGAGACGCTGAGCCGCACCGCGGCGCTGAGCCTGGGGCAGGGTGATGCGGTGATGCAGCGGATGCTCGCCGACCTGATCGAGGCTGGTGAGCTCAGGAAGCATCTGCGGCGGGTATCCAGGGAATACCGGCAGCGCCGGGATATGTTGCTGGCTTGCCTGCGGGAGGCCTTTGGCGAGCGTATCGCAGTGCAGGTGCCGGAAGGCGGGTTGGCGCTGTGGGTGAGGTTTGCCCCGTCGATCGACGTGGGTCGGCTGGCGGTCGAGGCGCTGCGACTGGACCTGGTGGTGCGTGCCGGCCGGCAGTTTTCACCCGCCGGCCAACCCGAGAATGCCCTGCGCCTGGGGTTCGCCTCGCTGGATCCGGACGAGATCCGCCAGGCCGTGCAGCGTCTGGCCCAGGCTGCGAAGGCGGTGGCCGGCTGAGGCCAGCTACTGCAGCGCGCCCTGTTCCTGAGCCGGTGCGCCGAACGAGACGTAGTAGGCCAGGCCGACGAAGATCGCCCCACCCACGGCATTGCCCAGGAACACCGCCGCCAGGTTTTCCAGCAACTGCCCCCAGCTCAGGTAGCCGGCAAAGATCGCCGCCGGGATCAGGAACATGTTGGCCACCACGTGCTGGAAGCCGATGGCGACGAAGGCCATGATCGGGAACCAGATGCCGAGGATCTTGCCGCTCATCTCACGGCTGGCGTACGACAGCCACACCGCCAGGCACACCAGCCAGTTGCAGCCGATGCCGGAGACGAAGGCATGCAGGAAATCGGCACTGACCTTGCTGGTGGCGCCCGCCAGGGTCTTGCCCAGGTACGGCCCCTCGGTCAGTCCGAGCAGATGGCCGAAGCAGTAGGCGACGAACAGTGCGCCCAGCAGGTTGGCCAGGGTCACCAGGGCCCAGTTGCGCGCCACCGCCCACAGGCGGATACGTCCGGCGAACATCGCCAGGGGCAGGCTCATCATGTTGCCGGTAAGCAGTTCGCCCCCGGCCAGGATCACCAGGATCAGGCCGATGGGAAACACCGCGGCGCCCAGCAGGGTGCCGAACGAGGCCCATGGTGTGGGGATCATGGTGCTGACGTGGATCGCCAACAGGAAACCCAGGGAGATGAACGCCCCGGCCAGGAAACCGAGGATCAGGGTGGCGCGGGTGGGTAGATGGGCTTTACGGGTGCCGGCTTCTATGACCAGCTCGGTGATCCGGGAGGGGGTATTCACAGACATTTCAACAACTCGAACGCAAGGACGACGGCTCAGGCCGTGGATCGGGGTTTGGCAGCAGCGGGGAAGGCTTCGAAGCGGGCGGCACGTTAGCTGAGGCAATTTGACGCGGTCAAATCGATAGGCTGGATGAGGTGATAGATATCATCTATGAAGGGCGGGTGTTCAAGCGGGCTGTACTATATCAAAGCGACCGTAATGGACGACCTGCAACCGACGCGCTTGAAAAGGCGGTGCGGGACGTGCAGTATTCAGCAAATTACATGGTACATGCCATGGTACGTAATGGTGGAGTGAGCAATGGCCCGCATAGGCATCGACAAGGCAGCTGTTCAGCAAGCGCGGCAGGCGCTGATGGCCCGGGGTGAGAATCCGAGTATCGATGCGATACGTATCGAATTGGGCAACACCGGGTCGAAGACCACCATCCACCGCTACCTGAAGGAACTCGATCGCCAGCCTGTGTCGCTGCTGGGCAACAGTACGGCGCTGAGCGAACCGCTGGGGCGGATGGTCGAGCGACTGGCCGCGCAATTGCAGGAGGAAGGGCAGGCACGCATCGATGCCGCCGAGGCTGCCGCACAGGCCCATTGCGCGGCGATGCAGGCTGAGCTGCAACGGGTCCAGCGCGAACTGGCCGGCGCGCTGCGCCAGGTCGAGACCTTGAGTGGTGCGCTGCACGTCGAGTCCGAACGCCTGGCCGCCAGCCAGGCCAACCTGCAGGCCGAACAGTTGCGCAGTGCCGGTCTGAGCCAGTCCCAGGGCGAACTGCAGGCGCGCCTGGCCGACAAGGACGAGCAACTGCGCGCCAGCCTCGAACAGCGCCAGCAGGAGCAACGCCGGAGCGAGACCCAGGTGCGCCAGTTGCAGGGCCAGTTGCAGACCCTGCAGCAGGGCGCCATCGCCCGCCAGGACGAACTGACTCGCCTGCACCGCGACAACGAACGCCTGCTGGCCGAGCAGCGCCAGGCGACGGCACAGAGCAGGTTGCTGGACGAGCAATTGCAGCAGCGTGACGCCCAGGTGCAAGGGTTGCGGGCGATACTGGCCCAGGCCCAGGGCGCCAATGACGAGATGCGTCGTCAGTTGGCGGCACGAATCCAAGGCGCGATCGACGGTCCCCTGTAGGAGCGGCCTTGTGCCGCGAAAGGGCTGCGTAGCGGCCCCAGGATTTCAGCGTCGATGCAAAGATCGCCGGGGCCGCTTTGCGGCCCTTTCGCGGCACAAGGCCGCTCCTACAGGGACGTGTGCAGGCCTGAGGCAGGAAATGCGCCGTTCGTTCAAGCGTCACGTTCAGGCACCAGGCAACACTCGCGGCTCCATCCATGACCGGAGCCTTCCATGCGCATCCTCTATGCCCCATGCTTCTTCCTCGGTTTCATCGGCACAGCCGTCTACCTGATCAACCTCGGCGCCGACATTCTCTGGCTGCTGCCCCTGCTCGGCGTGGCCATCCTGCTGTCGTTCACCTGCGAAGCGCTGTATCCGTACAAGCCTGCCTGGAGCGAGGCTGACGGGGAGGTCGGGCGCGATGGCTTGCACGCGCTGGTCAACGAAACCCTGAATGTCGCCAGCATCGCCACGATTCCACTGTTCGCCGGCTGGCTGCCGGCCAGCGGGCTGTGGCCCAGCCACTGGCCGGTGCTGTGGCAATTGCTGCTTGCCATACCCCTGGCCGACCTGGGCATCACCCTGGTGCACTACGCCAGCCACCGCAGCGCGCTGCTCTGGCGCCTGCACGCGGTGCATCACAGCGTGACCCGGCTGTACGGCTTCAACGGCCTGATGAAGCACCCGCTGCACCAACTGGCCGAGGCCCTCGGCGGTGTGCTGCCGTTGCTGTTGCTGGGCTTGCCGCAGGATATCGCGGCGCTGCTGGCCTTCAGCATCTCGGTGCAGTTGCTGCTGCAGCACAGCAATGTCGACATGCGCATCGGCGGCCTGCGCCATCTGTTCGCCTGGGCGCCCGTGCACCGGCTGCACCATCTGAAGTACGGCACGCTGGGTGACGTCAATTTCGCCCTGTTCTTCCCGCTGTGGGATCGCCTGCTGGGGACCGCGCTGCATCTGCCTGGTTATGGGCTGGCCGATGACGACATGGGCATTGGTGATCGCCCGGACTACCCGCAAGCATACCTGGCTCAGCTGCGTGAGCCGTTTCGCCCGGCAGCCACGGCGCAGCCGCCGGCACCACTGCCACGCGGCCTGCGCCAGGCCCTAGACCAGCGAATCTGAGCGCAGGTGGCGCAGGGCCTCGCTGGCGCGGATACCGAACTGCTGACGCAGGCTGCGTGAAAGGTGCGCCGAGTCGGCAAAGCCCGCGGCCATGGCTGCTTCGGTCAGGGAGGCGCCGGTCAGGGCTTGGCGCAGGGCTTGGCGCAGACGCTGCCACAGCACCAGGCGTCGTACCGACAGGCCGAGGCTGTCGCTGAACAAGCGTTCCAGCTGGCTGATCGACAGCGCGGCCTCCTGCGCCAGCGCCGTGGCAGGCAGACGCTGGTCGTCCAGCGCACGGATCCGCGCCAGTGCCCGGTTCAGGCGAGGGTCCAGCGAACGGCGCGGTGTCAGACGCAGTGCTTGGGCCAGACCGGGGATGCTACGGGGTGCCTGTTGGCAGACGTCGAGCAAGGTCTCCAGGGAAAACGCCAGAGGTTCGGCGAACAGAGTGATGCAAGGCGGCTGATGAGCGAGGATGGCGTGGGGCTGCAGCGACCCGATGGCCAGCAACCTGCCGCTGCGCTGCTCGCCCGCGATTTCAACGCACACCTTGCCCTCGAGGGGCAGCAGCACCTGGTGGGCATAGTGGGCGTGTGCACTGGTACGGCCCGGCGTGCCGAACAGCAGGCAATGGTCATCGGCCAGCCAGAGTCGACCTCGCCAAGCGCCGTCCTGTCGTTCGTTCATCCCTGCTTCCTATCCAAATTGGCCCATAAACACTCATGCGAGTGGATATCGTTCAAAGGCCGATTATGCTTGAGGTGACTTGCCGCGATCCGAGGCCGATGCCTCGTCGTGCTTCGCGCAGCCTGCAATGCCCTTGGGCCTGGGTGCGTGCTTTGGGATCTGCTGGAGCACTCCGGTCTACCACAACCAGACGGAGGCGACCCATGGCGGTCCTAGACAGCGCATCCACGGGCAGTAGCGCGCCCCAACGTGGCATCACCCGGGAGGAGCGCAAAGTCATCTTCGCCTCGTCCTTGGGCACCGTGTTCGAATGGTACGACTTCTACCTCTACGGATCACTGGCGGCGATCATCGCCAAGCACTTCTTCGCCGGGGTCAACGAGACCACCTCGTTCATCTTCGCCTTGCTCGCCTTCGCCGCCGGCTTTGCCGTGCGGCCATTCGGCGCCATCGTGTTCGGGCGCCTGGGCGACATGATCGGGCGCAAGTACACCTTCCTCATCACCATCGTGATCATGGGTATATCCACCGCGGTGGTGGGGCTGCTGCCCAGCTACGCGACCATCGGCGTGGCCGCGCCGGTGATCCTCATCAGCCTGCGCCTGCTGCAGGGGCTGGCGCTGGGCGGCGAGTACGGCGGCGCCGCCACCTATGTGGCGGAACATGCGCCCAAGGGCAAGCGCGGCTTCTTCACCGCATGGATCCAGACCACCGCCACCCTTGGCCTGTTCCTCTCGCTGCTGGTGATCCTGGCCTGTCGTACCGCCATGGGTACCGAGGCGTTCGAGGCCTGGGGCTGGCGCATACCATTCCTGCTGTCGATCCTGTTGCTGGCGATCTCGGTGTACATCCGCCTGCAGCTCAACGAGTCGCCGGTATTCATGAAGATGAAGGCCGAAGGCAAGGCGTCGAAGGCGCCGCTGACCGAGTCGTTCGCCCGCTGGGACAACCTCAAGGTGGTGATCATGGCGCTGCTCGGCGGCACCGCCGGGCAGGCGGTGGTGTGGTACACCGGGCAGTTCTATGCGTTGTTCTTCCTGCTGCAGACGCTGAAGATCGACCCGCAGACCGCCAACCTGCTGATTGCCGGTTCGCTGCTGATCGGCACGCCGTTCTTCATCGTCTTCGGCAGCCTGTCCGACCGCATCGGGCGCAAGAAGATCATCATGGCCGGCTGCATCATCGCCGCGCTGACCTACTTCCCGATCTTCAAGGCACTGACCGAGTACGGCAACCCGGACGTGTTCGTCGCCCAGGAGCAGAACCCGGTGGTAGTGGTGGCCGACCCCGGGCAGTGCGCGTTCCAGTTCGATCCGGTGGGCAAGGCCCGGTTCACCAGCTCCTGCGACATCGCCAAGAGCCTGCTGGCCAAACGGGCCATTCCCTACGAGAACGAGAAAGCCGAGCCTGGCAGCGTGGCGCAGATCCGCATCGGTGAGCGGGTGATCCCGAGCTTCGAGGGCAGCAGCCTGGCCGCGGCGGACCTGAAGACCCAGGGCGATGCCTTCACCGCCACCTTGACGGCGGCTCTCAAGGAAGCCGGCTACCCCGAGAAGGCCGACCCGGCGAAGATCCACTACCCGATGGTGTTGCTGCTGCTGAGCATCCTGGTGATCTACGTGACCATGGTCTACGGCCCGATCGCTGCCTGGCTGGTGGAGCTGTTCCCGGCGCGGATCCGCTATACCTCCATGTCGCTGCCATACCACATCGGCAACGGCTGGTTCGGCGGCTTCCTGCCGACGGTGGCCTTCGCCATGGTCGCGGCGACCGGGGACATCTACTACGGGCTGTGGTACCCGATCGTGATCGCGGTGATGACCGCGGTGCTGGGGATCTTCTTCCTGCCGGAAACCAAGGATCGCGACATCAACCACACCTGACCGCCCGCAAGCCCGCTCCACACGCTCGTGGGAGCGGGCTTGCCCCGCGATGACGGTTGATCAATCGAAGTACCCACGCAAGGTAAATCGGTACCCGACATCCACCGCCGCCATCTGCGGTTTGGCATAGGTTCTCTTCAGCACGAACTCGATCGCCGGTTCGTACAACCCGTCGCGCACCACGGCGCCCGCCAGTACCTCCACCACGTACCAGCCGTTGTCCAGCTCGATGATCGGCCGCCCCGGCTCCTGGTAGCGCGCCAGCAGGTCGCCCAGGGTCTTGTTGGTGAAGTGCTGCAGGACGCGCCAGGTGAACAGTATCAGCGCACGGTTCTCGACCCGCAGCACATACCCCGCACGACGATGCTTGAGACGGCTGCCGGGCTCCAGCAGTGCCGGCGTGCGCTCGTCGAGGGTGAACAGGATGCGATAAGGCAGGTTATCGATTCCGGCCAGCGGCAGGATCACCCCTTGCGCCACCGCCAGGTCGCCGCTGTCGGTGCTGGTGAAGGCGCGGGCGAGGTCGTCGGGCAGGTCGTGGTCTTCCTTGAACTGTTCGAGCAACTGGATATCACCAAGCAGGAAATAGTCGATCAGGTCGTTGAGCACTTCGCTGAATTCGTAGCGCATGGGTAGTCCTTGTTCTGGCTGCGCCGGAGAAGTCAGCAATGTAGCAGTCCTGGCAAGGCCCGCCATCACCTATCGAGTGGGTCACTTCAGGCTGCCTTCAGATTCGCCGCCGATACTGCCTGCACTGTAACCTGCGGGGGCCTGTCATGACCGAGCCGACCTGGAACAGCCTGTTCCCCTTGCCTATTGGCAACCATGCGCCCCACCAGGCGCGGCTCACGCTGCACGACCCGGAAACATCCGGTCGCGCTGCCATAGAGCAGTTCATCCACGCACGCTTCGCCTGTGTCCACCATGCCGATGTCCATCACTACCTGCCGCAGCTGCTGGGCCTGCAGGACCGCCATGGCCGGCTGATGGCTGCCGCCGGCCTGCGCCTGGCCGCCGCTGCGCCGCTGTTTCTGGAGCGCTACCTCGATATGCCGCTGGAACGCGCCGTGGCGGGTGTGGCGGGGAGCCCGGT
Source organism: Mitsuaria sp. RG (assembly GCF_028369275.1). NCBI lineage: Bacteria > Pseudomonadati > Pseudomonadota > Betaproteobacteria > Burkholderiales > Sphaerotilaceae > Roseateles > Mitsuaria sp. RG. The sequence continues at coordinate 25,259 of NZ_JAQMYQ010000031.1, read as the reverse complement.
GCCCCGCGAGCAGCTGGTGGAGGTGGGCAACCTGGCCGCACTCAGTGCCGGCAGCGCGCGGATCATGATCATCGCCGTGACCTGGTTGCTGGCTGCCCGCGGTCTGAGCTGGGTGGCCTTCACCGGTGCGGCGACGTTGCTCAACAGCTTTCGCCGACTGGGCCTGGAACCTACGGTAGTTGCTCAAGCCGACCCCCGGCGTATCGACGATGACTCCGGCGCTTGGGGCAGTTATTACGCACATCACCCGCAGGTGTTCGTCGGCAGCATCGACCAGGGCCATGCGGCATTGGCCCATGCCGGCGTGTTCGAGCGGCTGGGCCTGCCGACGATCCGCCAGGAGGCCGGTCATGCCGCATGACATCCAGAGCTTTTTCGAAACGCTGCAGGTCCATGGCCGACACCGCGGTGCCCAGCCAGCGGTACAGGGCGCTGGCGAAAGTTTCACTTATGAGCAACTGCTGTGCGAGGTTCGGCAGCGGGCGGGCTGGCTGCGCGAACAACCGCCCGGTACCTTCGCCCTGGCCCTGGAAAACGGCCCGCAAGCCCTGCTGTGGGATCTGGCGGCACTGATGGCCGAGCGTCCGTGCCTGCTGCTTCCGGGCTTCTTCAGTGCGGCCCAGCGACGCCACTGCCTGGTGCAAGGTGGCGTGACACGGGTGCTGGCCGATGCCGGCCTGGCGGCGGAACTTAGCGACTGCGGATTCACCCGGGACGCGCGATTCTGGAGCCGGGACAGCGTCGCGTCGCCGCCCCTGCCGGACGGCACCGCCAAGATTACCTACACCTCCGGCAGCACCGGGGCGCCCAAGGGCGTGTGCCTGGGCGCGACGGCCCTGGTCAGGGTGGCCCACGAACTGGAGGTCGCCAGCCGCGCGGCGGCGCCGGGCAAATACCTGGCGGTGCTGCCGCTGGCGGTGCTGCTGGAGAACCTGGGGGTGTACGCGGCGCTTCTGGCAGGCGCCAGCGTAGTGCTCTACACACAGGCACAGCTGGGCATTGGCGGCGCCAGCCAGGTGGATTTCAGCCGTCTGCTCGGGGCCATCGCCCTGAGCGGTGCCGAGAGCCTGATCCTGGTTCCGCAGCTGCTGCTGGGGTTGGTCACGGCTATCGAACGGGGGGCGATGCGGGTCGGTCCGCTGCGTTTTGTTGCCGTGGGTGGCGCCCGGGTGGCCGACAGCCTGTTGTCGCGCGCCGCGGCGGTGGGGTTGCCGGTGTACGAGGGGTACGGGTTGTCCGAGTGCGCATCGGTGGTGTGCCTGAACCGGCCCGGGGCGCTGCGCCCGGGCAGCGTCGGACGACCGCTGCCCCATGTGCAGGTGCGCATCGCCGAGGATGGCGAGGTGCTGGTGGCGGGTACGGCGCTGCTCGGCTATCTGGGCGAGCCTGCGTTCACCGGCCAGTGGTGGCCGACCGGCGACCTCGGCCAGCTGGACCGTGACGGCTACCTGCACCTGGCCGGGCGCAAGAAGAACCAGTTCATCACCAGCTTCGGCCGCAACGTCAACCCGGAATGGGTCGAGGCCGAACTGACCCAGGGTGGGGTGATTGGCCAGGCCTTCGTGCATGGCGAGGGCCTGCCGGGCAACCTGGCCCTGCTCTGGCCCCTGGACCCGCAGGCCAGTGATGGGCAGATCGCGACGGCGCTCCGCCAGTGCAATGACGGCCTGCCGGATTACGCCCGGGTGCATGCCTGGCGACGCCTGCCCGAACCTTTCAGCGCCGAGGCGGGCACCCTGACCGCCAATGACCGTCCGCGCCGCGACGTGATCCTGCGGCATTACCAATCACTGTTGTCCGACCTTCAGCATCCGTGAGGTACGCCATGTCCTTTTTCGAAATCCTGCAAGCGCAGACTGCGAGGGAGCGTGAAGCCTTGTTCAGCGTCCCGGTGATCCGCGATGCCTTGGGCGGGGTGGTCAGCCTTGAGGGCTACGTGGCTTTCCTGACCCAGGCCTACCACCATGTTCGCCATACCGTGCCGCTGATGATGGCCTGCGGCGCGCGGATGCCGTCGCGCCTGGAATGGCTGCGCGGCGCGGTGTGCGAGTACATCGAGGAGGAGTACGGCCATGAGCGCTGGATCCTCGACGACATCGCCGCTTGCGGCGCCGACCCGGCCACTGCCCGTGACGGCCGGCCGGCACTGCCGATCGAACTGATGGTGGCCTACCTTTACGACCTGATTGCCCGGGGCAATCCGGTAGGGCTGTTCGGCATGGTCAATGTGCTCGAAGGGACCAGCATCGCCCTGGCCACCCAGGCCGCCGGCAGGATCCAGGGTAGCCTGGGACTGTCGGACAAGGCGTTCAGCTACCTCAGCTCCCATGGCGCCCTCGACCAGGACCACATGCTGACGTATCGCGGCCTCATGGACCGCCTGGAGGACAGCGACGACCAGCAGGCGGTGATCCACGCCGCCAAGGTGGTGTACCGACTGTACACCGAAATGTTCCAGGGCTTGCCGCGGGCCGGCCAGACCGAGGTGCGCCATGCGCTTGCCTGAATGCGTGGTGGTGCTGACCGGTGCCAGTGGCGGCATCGGCCTGGAACTGGCCGAACAGCTGTGCGCCGCCGGTGCGCGGGTACTGGCGGTGAGCCGGCACATGGGCAGGCTGGCGCAGTTGATGAACCGCTACCCGCAACAGTTGCGCTGGCAGGCGGCCGACCTGCGCGGCGCCGAGGGTCGCCAGGCGGTACTGAGCGCCGCCCGGGCCATGGACGGGGTCAATGTGCTGATCAATGCCGCCGGGATCAACCGCTTCGCCTTGCTCGACCAGCTCGACGAAGCCGCCCTCGACGAACTGCTGGACATCAACCTCAAGGCCGCGGTGCAGCTCACCCGTGGCTGCCTGCCATTGCTGCGCCTGCAGCCTCGGGCACTGGTGGTCAACGTCGGCTCCACCTACGGCTCGATCGGCTACCCCGGCTATGCCGTCTACTGTGCCAGCAAGTTCGCACTGCGCGGCTTCTCCGAGGCCTTGCGCCGCGAATTGGCCGACACCTCGGTGAACGTGCTGTACGCCGCGCCACGGGCAACGCGCACGGCGATGAACAGCAGTGCCGCGACGGCGCTCAACCAGGCGTTGAAGGTCGGCGTGGATCAGCCGGGGGATGTGGCCCGGGCCGTGCTTGCCGCGGTCCAGGCCGACCGCAGCGAGTTGTACCTGGGCTGGCCGGAAAAACTCTTCGTGCGTTTGAACGGCATGTTGCCCGGGCTGGTTGATCGTGCCCTGCGCAAACAACTGCCGCTGATTCGTCGCTACAGCGCCCACTCGGGCAAGGAGTCAGGCAAATGAAACGTCTGTTACTGGCCAGTGTGCTGGCCTTCTCGCCGGTTGTCTGGGCTCTGGACCAGGCCGGCAGCCAACGTCTGAACGAGGTGCAGCAGCGCTGGGCGCAGATCCAGTACAAACTGCCCGAGGCGCAGCGCAGCAAAGCCTTCGAGGCCCTGGCGGCGGACGCGGCGGCTTTGGTTCGTCAGTACCCGGGCTCGGCGCAGCCGCTGATCTGGGAAGGTATCGTCGACAGCAGCTGGGCCGGTGCCACGGGTGGGCTCGGCGCACTGGGCAAGGTCAAGGCCGCCCGCGCCAGCCTGGAGAAGGCCTTGGCGATGGACCCCAAGGCCCTGCAAGGCTCGGCCTACACCAGCCTCGGCGCATTGTACGACCGGGTGCCGGGCTGGCCTTTGGGGTTCGGCGACAAGGACAAGGCCGAAGCCATGCTGCGCCAGGCATTGGCGATCAACCCCGACGGTATCGACAGCAACTACTTCTGGGCCGACCACCTGTACCGGCAGAACCGCTACGCCGAGGCCCGCGCCGCCCTGGACAAGGCGCTGCGCGCCGCGCCACGTCCGGGGCGCGAACTGGCCGACGAGGGTCGGCGCGGGGAAATCGATGCTTTACTCAAGGCCATCAGGGACAAACAGGACTGAGCATGCGCCTGCTGCTGGTTGAAGACGACCCCGCCCTTGGCGAGGGGATCTGCGATGGCTTGCGCCTGGAGGGCTATACCCTCGACTGGCTGCAGGATGGCCAGAGCGCGCTGCACGCCCTGGGCGTCGAGACCTTCGACCTGCTGGTCCTGGACCTGGGCCTGCCGCGGCTGGACGGACTCGAGCTGCTGCGACGCCTGCGGGCGACCGAAAACACCATGCCGGTGCTGATCCTCACGGCTCGCGACGCGCTCGAGGACCGTATCGCCGGGCTCGATGCCGGCGCCGACGACTACCTGGTCAAACCCTTCGATCTCAACGAACTCAAGGCCCGTTTGCGCGCCTTGCTGCGGCGCAGCGCCGGCCGCGCCAGGGTGCTGATCGAACATGCCGGCGTCAGCCTCGACCCGGCCACCCAGCAGGTGCGCTACAAGGGCCAGCCGGTGGTGCTCACGCCCAAGGAGTACCTGCTGCTGCACGAACTGCTCGCCCAGCCGGGCAAGGTCTTCACCCGCGAGCGCCTGACCCGGTTGCTCTACGGCTGGGATGAAGAGCCCGAGAGCAATACCCTGGAGGTCAACATCTACCAGTTGCGCAAGAAGCTGTTCAATGGCCTGATCCGCACCGTGCGTGGCATCGGCTACCTGGTGGAGGGGCGTGCATGAGTTCGCTGCGCCAGCGAACCCTATGGCGGGTCATGCTGTTGCTGCTGGTCGGCAGTGGCCTGCTGGCGCTGTACAACTACCACGACAGCCGTCATGAGATCACCGAAGTCTACGACGCCCACCTGGCGCAGAACGCACGCCTGCTGCAAGGGGTCATGAGCCTGCCGGTGCAGGAGCAGAACCGCCAGGCGCTGTACCAGGCATTCGATGAGGCCTTGAGCAAGGCGGGGCGCCATCGGGTCGGCCACCCGTATGAGAGCAAGCTGGCCTTCCAGGTCTGGGACGACCGCGCCAACCTGCTGGTGCACACGCCCAGTGCGCCTGCATTCACCACGCCACCGAGCACGCCGGGGTTTGCCGACATGCAGGTGCAGGGTCAGCGTTGGCGCGGCTTCGTGCTGCCGGTGCCGGAGAAGCGCTGGCTGATCTGGGTAGGGGAGCGCAATGACGTGCGCTACGACCTCATCGACCGTATCGTGCGCCATACCCTGATGCCGTTCCTGCTCGGCAGCCTGGCCCTGGCCCTGCTGGTCTGGGCCGCGATCGGCTGGGGCCTGCAGCCGCTGCAGAACATGGCCCGGGTGATCCGCGGGCGACATGCCGAGTCCCTTGAGCCCCTGCAGTTGGTGCCGCTGCCCAAGGAGCTGGAGCCCATGCAGGCGGCGATCAACCGGTTATTGGCGCAGATCGACGAACTGCTGCGCCGCGAGCACCGGTTCATTGCCGACGCCGCCCACGAAATGCGCACGCCACTGGCGATCCTGCGCCTGCATGCGCAGAACGCCCAGGCCGCCACCAGCGCGGCCGAGCGCGACAAGGCCCTGGGATTCCTGATCGGCGGCGTCGATCGCCTGACCCGGGTGGTCAACCAGCTGCTGACCCTGGCGCGGCTCGAGCCGCGTCTGGCGCAGCGCGACTGGGCCGAGCTCGACCTGGCCGCGCTGGTCGTCGAGACCTTGGCGCAGCTGACACCCTGGATGCTCGAGCGCGGCCAGGAGCCATCCCTGGACATTGCCGAGGGTGCTGATTACCGCTTGTACAGCGATGCCGGCGCATTGGGCATTGCCTTGCAGAACCTGGTGACCAATGCGGTGGACCATTCGCCGCCGGGTGGACGGGTACGTGTCACGCTGCGCTGCGAGGACCATGCGTTGGTCCTGGCGATCGAGGACGAAGGGCCGGGTATCGAGGCGGCGGATCTTGAGCGCGTGTTCGAACGCTTCTACAGCAAGGATGCGCCCAATGGCGCCGGCCTGGGACTGTCGATCGTGCGCACCATCGTCCAGCGCCTGGACGCTAGCGTGCAGTTGCGCAATGGCTCGCCACGGGGCCTTTGCGCCACGCTGCGTTTTCCGGTGAAGCAGGGCTGATCAATGCCGCTGGGCGATCTGGATCAGGTTGCCGCAGGTGTCGTCGAACACGGCCACGGTGACAGCGTCCATGGCCGTGGGCGGCTGGGTGAACTTCACGCCGGCCTTGCACAGCCGCTCATACTCGGCCTGGATATCGCGCACGCCGAACGAGGTGGCGGGAATGCCGGCCTGCTTGAGCGCGGCCTTGTAGGTCTTCGCCGCAGGGTGGGCGTCGGGTTCGAGCAGCAGCTCGACGCCGTTGGGGTCGTTGGGGGAGGTGAGGGTGAGCCAGCGGTGCTTGCCCATGGGGATGTCGTGCTTGGGTTCAAAACCCAGTATATGGTGGTAGAAGGTATGGGCCCTGGCCTGATCGTCGACGAGGATGCTGGTGACCACGATCTTCATGTGTATCCCTCTGGAGGGGCAGCATCGCGCTGCGGGTACCTGGAGATTATAGAAGGACCGCCTGCGCCGGGTGGATTGGCGCGCAGACTTTGAGTGGAGGTTGCTGCGCCTTGTCGCGAGTCAACACTTCACCAGGTCGAACAGCGAGCGCATCGCCCGGCTCGCCATGCGTCGCATCACCGGCGCCGGCAGGCGTTGCGCCGGCCCGCCGGCACCGAGTGCAGCGACCACCTGGCCGCGCAGGCGCAGGGGCAGGGCGAAGCAGTGCAGGTCCCCACGCGAGGCGGCCAGGTCGAGGGCAAACCCCTGGCTGGCGACCTGGTGCAGCTCCTGCTCGAGCGTTTGCGGGACTGGTTGGGTGCGCAGCAGTTGCCTGGCCAGCTGAGGGTCATGGGCCAGCAGCACCTTGCCGATCGCCGAGGTGGCCAGGCCGTCGCGACGGGTGTCCGCGGGCAGTTGCAAAGCCTGACCCCGGCCATCCAGTGCCGCCAGCGTGAGGTAGGCACGCGTGCCGCCGGGCACTGCCAGGAAGCAGTGCTCCCCACACAGGTCGGCAAAGGCGCGCAGCGCCGGGGTGAAGGCCTGGCGCAGGCGCTGCTCGGTCTCGCTCAGTGGCTGGGCCAGCTGGCGCAGGCGCAGACCGAGGGCGTAGTGACGCTGCTCGCGAGTGACGTAGCCCAGCGACATCAGGGTATCCAGCAGCCCATGCACCGTGCTCTTGCCCAGGCCACTGCGTTCGGCGAGGTCGTTCAGGCGCGCCCGACCGCCTTCGGCGCGGATAAGTTCGAGCAGGTGCATGGCCCGTTCCAGGGACTGGATCTGGCGACTGTTGGCGGACATAAAGCGATCCCGGTATTCGATGACTGCCCATTGTGCCTGCAATCGCAAGGCGGCGCAGGCGCTCGAGTTCGGCAATGCCGAACCTTGAGGCTTTTCTGCGCCCGCTTCCACTGTTGACGGGGGGCTGTGCCTACACTCGCCGGCACTTCAACCAGCCAGAGGAATCAGTACATGGATCTGCAACTGCAAGGTGCCCGGGTCGTGGTCAGCGGTGGCACACGGGGTATCGGCCGGGCCATTGTCGAGTGCTTTCTCGCCGAAGGCGCCCAGGTGGCGTTCTGCGCGCGGGACGAGGCCGGGGTGCGCCAGGCCGAGGCCGAGCTTGGCGACCAGGCCTGCGGCAGGGCGGTGGACATCACCGATGCCGCGCAGGTCGACGGGTGGATCGCCGCTGCCGCCGAGCGCATGGGCGGCATCGATATTGTCGTGCCCAACGTCAGCGCCCTGGCCCACGGCAGCGAAGCCTCGATATGGCGCCAGGCCTTTGAAACCGACCTGTTGGGCACGGTGGGCCAGGTTACGGCGGCGCTGCCTTGGCTCAAGGCTTCCGCGCAAGCGGCGGTGGTCTTGATCTCCAGCGTGTCCGGGCGTGAACTGAGCAGTTTCGACGAGCCGTACGGGGTGCTCAAGGCCGCGCTGAATCACTATGGCAAGACACTATCGGCGCGCCATGTCGGCGAGGGTATCCGGGTAAATTGCGTATCGCCCGGCAACGTGTATTTCGTCGATGGCGTCTGGGGACGGATCGAACGCGAGCAGCCCGAGGTGTTTGCCCGCAGCCTGGCGGCCAACCCGCTCGGACGCATGGCGCGGCCGGACGAGGTAGCCCGGGCTGCGGTGTTCCTGGCCAGCCCGGCGGCAAGCTTCATCACTGGCACCAACCTGCTGGTCGATGGCGGCCTGACCCGCGGCGTGCAGTTCTGACGACAGCCCGAGCCTGGACTGGCGGGAGTTGAGGCCACGGGCAGACAAACGGTACAAATGCCTAATCCAAAAGTGATATCAGATCGCTTGCATGGCGCTTGGGCCGATCTATGCTCAGGGCATTCCGTGGATACAGGAGCCCCGGCCCATGTTCGAATACCATCGCAAGTCCGATCTGGTCGAAATCCAGCGCGCCCGGCAGGCCCTGGCGGGCATGGAGGCGAAGCTGGCCGCGATCAGCCGTTCCATGGCGATGATCGAGTTCGCGCCGGATGGCACGATCCTCGAGGCGAACGAGCACTTCTGCAAGACCATGGGCTACAACGCCGATGAGATTCGTGGCAAGCACCACCGGATCTTCTGCGACCCGACCTACGCCAAGAGCGCCGAGTACCAGCAGCTCTGGCGCGAGCTGGGCGAGGGCAAGGCCATCAGCGGCACCTTCGAACGCCTGGACAAGGCCGGTCGCGAGGTGTGGCTGGAGGCCAGCTACATGCCGGTGATCGACGAGCGCCAGCAGGTCACCAGCGTGATCAAGGTGGCCTCCGACATCACCCGCCACGTGATCGAGGAGCATGAGAGCGAAAGCCTGCTCAAGGCCATTGGCCGCTCCATGGCGGTGATCGAGTTCACACCGGCCGGGCGGGTGATCAAGGCCAACCAGAACTTCCTCGACACCATGGGCTATCGCCTGGAGGAGGTGGTCGGGCGCCACCATGGGCTGTTCTGCCTGCCCCATGAGCGCGAGTCGGCCGAGTACCGCGACTTCTGGGCCTCGCTCAATCGCGGCGAGTACCATTCGCACCGCTTCGAACGCGTCAACAAGCAAGGCCAGACCGTGTACCTGGAGGCGTCCTACAACCCGATCTTCGACAACAAGGGCCGGTTGTACAAGGTGGTGAAGTTCGCCAGCGACATCACCCGTCAGATCAGCACCCAGCAGACCGCCGCCGACGCCGCCCACGCCAGCTCGATGCAGACCGACGCCTGCGCGCGCAAGGGCACCCAGGTGGTGCAGCAGGCGGTGGAGGTGATCGAGCAGATTTCATCCGAGCTGAACGATGCCGCCCGCACCATCGACGCGGTAAGCAAGCAGTCCGAGGTGATCGGCCAGATCGTCCTGACCATTCGCGGCATCGCCGACCAGACCAACCTGCTGGCACTCAACGCCGCCATCGAGGCGGCCCGGGCCGGCGAGCATGGCCGGGGCTTCGCCGTGGTCGCCGACGAGGTGCGTAACCTGGCGGCGCGTACCAGCAAGGCGACCCTGGAGATCGTCGAGGTGGTGCGACAGAATCATGACCTGTCACTGACCGCGGTGGCCAGCATGCAGTCAAGCCTGACCCGTACGGGGCTTGGCGTGGAGCTGGCCAACGAGGCCGGCACGGTGATCATGGAGATCCAGCAGGGGTCGCGGCACGTGGTGGACGCCATCAGCCAGATCAGTTCGACCCTTCAATTGCACTGAGGCTCTGGCGCAGTTCCAGCTCCAGGCTGCGCAGGCTGGCCTGGAGCCGGGCGAGCAGCCGGTCCACCGGTTCGCCTTGGGCGATGGCCTGCTCCAGGGCCTCGCAGTCCTGTTTCACGCCCCTGACCTTGAGCATCTTGGCGCCCCCCTTGACCCGGTGGACCACGGGCACCAGGGCCTCGGGTAACGGATTGGCGCCGAGCGCCTGCAGTGCTTGCAGGTCTTCGGCGCTGCTTCGTGCCAGTTGCTCCAGCAGGCGCCTGATCAGCTGGTTGTCGTCCTGGGTGAGGTGACGCAGCTCGGCCAGGTCGAAGCCGCTGGAGCGCGGCGCTTCCCCAGCCGGGTCAGGCTGGGGCGCGGCAGCCAGTGGCAGGCAGGCCTTGAGCGCCTGCAGGCCGATCGGCTTGAACAGGCATTCATCCATGCCGTTGTCCAGGCAGCGTTGACGCTCTTCGGCCTGGGCGTTGGCGGTGACGCCGATGATGCGACAGGCCGATGAGCCAGTCTCGCGCTCCTGCGCCCGAATGGCGCGGGCCAGCTCATGGCCATCCATGACCGGCATGCTGCAGTCGGTGATCACCACGTCGAAATGATCCGCCTGCCAGAGTGCCAGCGCCGCCTTGCCTTGGTCGGCGAGGCTCACCTGGTGGCCCAGCAAGCGCAGCTGTTTGTCCAGCAGCAGCAGGTTGGCCGGGTAGTCGTCCACCACCAGGACCTTTAGCGGCCCGCTGAGGGCTGCGACCAGCGCGTTGTCGGGCATCGCGTCGGCGCTGGGCTCGGCGCCGGGCAGGGTGAGGCGGACATCGACCTGGGTGCCCAGGCCCTCGATACTGTGCAGGGTCAGTTCGCCCCCCATGAGTTCGCACAGCTCGCGGCTGATCACCAGCCCCAGGCCGGCACCCTGGCGCGCCTGTCGACCATCGACCTGGGAGAAGGTGGTGAACAGCCGCGCCTGGTCGCTGGCACCGATGCCTACGCCGCTGTCCTTGATCTGCAAGCTGGCCTGCTGCAGGCCGCCATCGAGCGAGGTCATCAGCAACGACACGTCGACCTGACCGTGGTCGGTGAACTTGATGGCATTGCTCAGCAGGTTCGACAGCACCTGCTTGAGGCGCAGCGGGTCGGCGAGCACCCAGGCCGGGGCGGCAGGCAGCACCGCACGCAGTGCCAGCCCCTTGAGGCGGGCGCTGCCCTCGAAGATCCGCAGGGTGGAGCGAATCAGCTCGACCAGGTCGATGGCCACCGGTTGCAGGGTCATGTGGCCGGACTCGATGCGTGAGATGTCCAGCACATCGCCGATCAGCTCGAGCAGGCCGATCGCCGAGTCGTGGGCCGCCTCCAGGGCCTGGCGATCGCTATGACCGTGCCGGCTGTCCTCCAGGGCCATTTCCAGCAGGCCGATGACGGCGTTCATGGGCGTACGGATCTCATGGCTCATGACCGCCAGGAAGGTGCTCTTCGCCCGGCTGGCCTGTTCGGCATCGTCCTTGGCCTGGCGCAATTGTTCGAGCAGGCCGCGGCTGAGCGCCAGCTGCTCCTGCAGCGCGCGCTGGGCCTCGCTGCGCTGGTGGATCAACTTGCGCAGGTAGGTGTTCCAGAACACCACGCCAGTCAGCAGCAGGGCGGCCAGTACCAGGACCTGCAGGGCCAGGGTGCGGTAGTTGCGCCAGGGACTGTCGCTGACCACGGTGTTGGTGCGCCAGCGATTGACCAGTTGCTCCAACTCGTCGGGTGGAATGCTCAGCAACGCTTTGTCGAGGATCGCCTGCAACTGGTGTTCCGTCGGGCTTACCGCGAAGGTCGCCAGCGCCGGTTCGTCGCCCAGCAACCCGGCAATCCTGAGCCGGCCGTTGAACACCTGGTTGATGAAGTAGGTGGCATTGATCTGCGAGCTGAGGGCGACATCGGCGTCACCGTTGGCCACGGCCTCCATCAGTTGCAGGGGGTTTTCCCGTTCGACGGTGCGCAGGCCTGGGTACTGGCGTTCGAGCCCTTCGAGCGAAGGCGAGCCGCGCAGCAACGCCACCCGTTGGCCTTGCAGAGGTTGCACGGCGTCCAGCGCTGGCGCGTCCTGGCGGGTGACCAGGACCCGTGGGCTGATCATGTAGGGGCGGCTGTAGCGCATGCGCTGGGCGCGAAGCACACCGTAACCGATGGCAGCGATCATGTCGGCCTTGCCCTGGGCAACCTGCTCGACCATGTCCTCGAACGATTCCGACTCGACGACCTGGAAGCGCAGGCCGGTGCGCAGGCCAATACGCTCCAGCAAGTCCAGGGCGATGCCCCGTGGTTGCTGTTGGGCATCGGTAAAGCTCAGCGGCGCGAGAGAGGTGTTGATCATCACCTTGATCTGCCTGTGTCGGGCGATCCAGTCGCGCTCCTCGGCCGTCAGGGCGTCCAGGCGACGGTCGAGCAGGACACTGGTGCTGCCTCCGGTCCAGCGTCGCAGGATGTTCAGTCGCTCACTGTCGGCGATGCGTCCCAGGGCGAGGTCGACCAGTTGCAGCAGGCGTTGGTTGTCGCGCGCCAGGGCAAAGGCGAAAGTGCTGGTTGGCGCCTTGACGAAGTGATCGACCTTGACCCGTTCCTGGAAACCCTTGGCAATCGCGTAGTCGGCGCTGATCGCATCGCCCAGGTAGACATCGGCCTGCCCCAGTGCCACCGCGGCGACACCGGCGAGGGTGGAGCGGTAGAGGTTCAACTGCGCGCGTGGGTAGAGCTGCTGCACCGTGTGGATGGGCAGGTAATGGTCGACCATGGCCAGGCGCAGGCCTTCCAGGTTGTCACCCTCGGGCAGGCTCTGGTTCTGTCGCGACACGATCACCGGCAGGTCGTCGGCATAGGGCGTGCTCAGTACCAGGTCGGCATCACTGGCTTCGAAGGCATTGGAGCTGCCCAGCAGGTCGATTTCGCCCGCACGCAGCGCGTCGAGGGCCTGGGCGCGGCTGGTATAACGGCGCACCTCGATCGGCACACCCAGTTGTTCGGCGATCAGACCGGCGTAGTCGGCGCTCAGGCCCTCGTAGTCGGCCTGGCTGATGTTGATGTCGAAGGGCGGGTAGTCCGGGTGCGAGCTGCCCAGTACCAGGCGCCTGCGTTCATTGAGCCACTGCCGGTCGGAAGCAGCCACCGCCAGCGGCGGCGCCACGCTCAGGGCGCGGGCCAGCAGGTGGCGGGGCTCGCTGTGCACTTGCGCCTGGGTGGGCAGCGACAGCAGCGCGACCAGCAGCAGGCAAAGCGATGTCCCCTGGTGCATGGCTCAGGCCACGTTGTTGCGTTTGGCCAGGTCGACCATTTCCACCAGCGACTCGACCTTGAGTTTCTCCATGATCCGGCCGCGGTAGGTGCTGATGGTCTTGGCGCTGAGGTTCATCTGCTCGCCGATCAGTTTGTTGCTCTGGCCGGCGCTGAGCCGGCGCAGCACTTCCACTTCCCGGTTGGACAGTAGCCTCAGGCGCTCGGTCTCGCTTTCCAGGGTGTTGCTGTTGACCGCCATCTGCGGGAAGGTCGAGTAACCCTTGACCAGGGCCTTGAGGGCGAAGACCAGGGCGTCGAGGTCTTCGTCCTTGTTGACGAAGGCCGAGATGCCGGCGTCCATGCAGCGGCGCACGTAAAGGTCGGCGGGTTGGCCGGTCAGGGCCATGATCCGCGGCGGCGGGTCGATCAGCTTGAGGCGCTTGATCACCTCCATGCCGTCGAGGTCCGGCAGGCCGATATCGAGGATGACCACATCCGCCTTGGTCTGCTCGGCCAAACGGGCGGCTTCCTTGCCTTTACCGGTTTCCCCCACGACGGTGAAGCGTTCACGTTCGAGCAGCATGCGTACGGCAAGTCGAACAATGTGATGGTCATCGACCAACAGCACGGATGTCATTCAGGTAACTCCTGTCAAAGTGCAGCGCGCTTCCAGCCTACGATTACAGGCGCTGGGCAGCGGACTTGCTGGGCAGAGCGCACCTTACGGATATTCAGGAGCCTTGGTAATAGGCGAGTATAGGTGTGTTGAAATACCTGCACCAACCTGTAGAAAAGTCCTACAAGGAAGGTTCAGGCGCAGGGTGCGTGCGGCTTGTGCACGCGTTGTGTCGAGGCGGGATTGTTGTCCAGTACCTTGCCGACACGGGTGGGGCGGATCACCAGCTGGCCGCCGCAGTTCGGGCAGCGGTTGTGGAAGTGCTGGTCGTTGCAGGCACGGCAGAAGGTGCATTCGAACGAGCAGATCAGTGCATCCGGGCTATTGGCGGGCAGGTCGGTGTCGCAGCATTCGCAGTTGGGGCGCAGTTCGAGCATGGGCTTGGTTTCCGTCCAGTTGGAAAATCCAGTGTGCTACGCCGCGCCCCCGGTCGGCAATCGTTTCACGAGCCTGGGCGATAGAGGTGGGCATGACCGGCGCGGTACAGGGCCGAGTCGGCGAACGGCGCGTCGCCCAGCACATGGCCGACCAGGATCAGCGCGGTGCGTCGGAAGCCTTTGGCGGCCACGCGTTCGCCGATGTCCGCCAGGGTGCCCTTGACCCAGTCCTGGTCCGGCCAGGTGGCACGATGGACCACCGCGATCGGGCAGTCGACGCCATAGTGTGGCAGCAGCTCCTCGACGATGCGGGCCAGGTGGCGCACGCCCAAGTGGATGGCCAGGGTACTGCCGTGGCGGGCCAGGTCGGCCAATTGTTCACCGGCCGGCATCGGCGAACTGTCGCCAAAGCGGGTGAGAATCACGGTCTGTGCCACATCGGGCAAGGTCAGCTCGCAACCGAGCAGCGCGGCACTGGCGGCGGTGGCGGTGACGCCGGGGACGATCTGGTAGCCGATGCCCAGTTCGCGCAAGTGGCGGATCTGTTCGCCGATGGCGCCGTACAGGCTGGGGTCGCCGCTGTGCACGCGGGCCACATCCTCGCCATTGGCGTGGGCCTGGCGCATCACCTCGACGATCTGTTCCAGGTGGAGTTCGGCACTGTTGATCACGGTGTGCGCCTGGTGACCTTCCAGTACGGCGGCGGGGACCAGGGAGCCCGCGTAGATGATCACCGGGCACTGGCGGATCAGGCGCTGGCCCTTGACCGTGATCAGCTCCGGATCGCCGGGGCCGGCACCGATGAAATAAACCGTCATGGGGGTTCCTTGCAGAAATATGGCGCGGATTATCCGCCGATCGCCAAGGCGAGGGTAGCGCCGCCGAGTACCTGCCTGGGCACATGCAGGCGGCCGTTTTCGCCAGCCAGGGCCAGGGCAGTGCTTTCGGCGACGCCCCAGCAGCCGGTCTGGGCGTACACCGTGGCCGAACGATGGCTGAGCAGCGGCTCGAAGACCGTCAGGTGCGTGGCGTCGAAGCAGATGTAAGGCAGCCCGAGGCGCTCGGCCAATGCCAGCAGGCCGGGTTCGCGAGCCTTGGGCTCGATGCTGGCAATGGCGCGCAGGGCCGAGAGGGGCAGGGCGTGGCGGGTGAGCGTCTGGCGCAGCAGCACCGCCAGTGTCTCGACCGGGCAACCACGGCGGCAACCAAAGCCGGCGAACATCGCCGGCTGCACGGGCAGATCGCGCATCAGGCCTGGCTGGAACGACGGTAAAGCCACGCGCTGAGCAGGCCCAAGGCCAGCCAGAACGCGGCGTTGGTCAGCCAGGAAGCGATCTTGAACTGGGTCGCGAGGGCTTCCGGCGCCAGGCTTTCATGCACTGCGGGTTGCGGCGCGCCGATCAGGTGCGGGATCACCAGCAGGGCCACACCAAGCACCTTGAACAACCAGTGCCGGGCGAACACCAGCAGCGCCAGGCCGGCGGCGGTGGCTGCGGCGGTGCCGATCCACCAGGTCTGGCGCTGGCCAAGGTCGGCGGCGGCGGTGCCGGGCAGTTCCGGTGGCAGGCCCAGGGTCGGTGCCAGGCAGAACACGGCGAAGCCGGCCAGGCCCCACAGTGCGCCGGTGGCCACGCGGTTCGGTTCGCGCAGGCTGTAGAGGGCGACCAGGATCAGGGCAAAACCGACGGCGACCACCAGGTTGCCGCCAGTAGTGGACAGCACGCGCTGCCAGCCGTCCTCCGGCGCCCAGGCCTCGGCACTGTGTTCATGCTCATGGGGCGCTGCGGCGTCGCCGTGCTCATGCTGTTCGGCGACCGGGGCAGTGGATTCGTAGGTTTCCGCCTGGAGAATCAGTGGGGCGACCCAGAAGCTTTGCAGCAGGGTCAGCAACAGGGCCGCGAGCAGGCCGCTGAAACCCGCGGTACGGGCGATGCGCGTAATCATGCGGATTTACTCAGTGGCAAGGGAAGGCGGCACTGTGGCGGGTGTCGTGGGCGGCATTGTGCACCGCCTCGATGTGCGAGAAACCGGCGAAGTACACCAGGCACAGCCCCAGCAGGCTGGCGCCGACCGCGACGATCAGTCGCTGGCTGAGGCTGACGGGGGTGGCGATACTGTGTTTGGCGCTGGTGATGGGCATGACGCGTTCCTCTGCTGCTTTTGTTGTGGCAACGGGCATGCGCGACGACCCCGGGCACGGCTGGCCCGAGTGATACGACGACGCCCGCCCACCGCGGGGTGTACTGTGAGCACGTCAGGCCGGTCTCCGGGCTCGCGAGGTGGAGCAAGGCTCCTTCCATGGCGTCACCTTCCCATGCCTTGAGGCTGGCACAGTGGTCCGGACGCTTCTCTCGCTTACCGTTGCGGGGGCAGCACCGGCCTTGTCGGCTCCTGGAATGGAGACGCGACGCACCGGTTTCCCGTTTCACCCCCGTGGGGGCACCTGAACGCAATGCGCTAGCAAATCACGGGGCCGGGCCCGCGTCAATCGCCGCGGCGGTTGACCGCCAGGCAGGCACTGCGTAGCCTTGCCGCTGCGAGGTTCTCGGGCGTTGGCCCGAGCTAAGACGGGAACGCGGTACAAGCCGCGGCTGCCCCCGCAACTGTAAGCACTGAAGGGTTCGGCACAGCCACTGCGCAGGCGCGCGGGAAGGCGCCGGCCCACCGGCCAGCGAGCCGCAGCGGTGCAAGCCAGGAGACCTGCCTCGTGACGTTTTCGACTTTCAACCGGGCGGGGTGATCCGGTGGCGAACGCGCCAGGCCGGCATGGCCGTGGCTGTCGTCCTGCATGCCCGCGCCATTGCTGCCAAGGGCATCGCGACATGAAAACACTGGCCAAGCTTCCCGTCACCATCGTCACCGGCTTCCTCGGCTCAGGCAAGACCACCTTGCTGCGCCATATGCTCGACAACGCCCAGGGCCGCCGCATCGCGGTGATCGTCAACGAATTCGGCGAGCTGGGCATCGACGGCGAGATCCTCAAGCAGTGCAGCATCGGTTGCACAGAGGAAGAGGCCAATGGCCGCGTCTACGAACTGGCCAACGGTTGCCTGTGCTGCACCGTGCAGGAAGAATTCTTCCCGGTGATGCGCGAGTTGGTGGCCCGGCGCGGCGACCTCGACCACATCCTTATCGAAACCAGTGGCCTGGCCTTGCCCAAACCGCTGGTACAGGCCTTCCAGTGGCCGGAAATCCGCAACGCTTGCACCGTCGACGCGGTGATCACCGTGGTCGACAGCCCGGCCGTGGCCGCCGGCACCTTCGCTGCCTACCCGGACCAGGTCGACGCCCAGCGCAAGCTCGACCCGAACCTCGACCATGAGTCGCCGCTCCATGAATTGTTCGCCGACCAGCTGGCCAGCGCCGATCTGGTGGTGCTGAACAAAGCCGACCTGATCGACGCCGAGGGCCTGGCCAAGGTCCGTGCCGAGGTGGCCGAGGAACTGCCGCCGGCGGTCAAGGTGATCGAGGCCAGCAGCGGCCGCCTGCCGCTGGAAGTGTTGCTGGGCGTGGGCGCCGAATCCGAGGCGCATATCGACGGTCGCCGTACCCATCACGACTCGCATCACGACGGCGATGACCATGACGACCATGACCACGACGCCTTCGACTCGATCTCCATCGACCTGCCCGAGGCCGACGAGAGCCTGCTGCTCGATGCCCTGACCCAGCTGGTCACCGAGTTCGGCATCCTGCGCGCCAAGGGCTTCGCCGCCATCCCCGGCAAGCCGATGCGCCTGCTGATCCAGGGTGTGGGCACCCGCTTCGACAAGCATTTCGACCGTGCCTGGCGCAGCGACGAGCCCCGGATCACCCGCCTGGTGCTGATCGGCCAGGATCTCGACGCGGCGCAGCTGGAAGCGCGCCTGCGCCAGGCCCTGGGCGCCTGATCCATGCACCTGCTGCGGACCCAGCCCGGCGGCTTCGTGCCGGACGACAGCATCGCCGATCTCGGCCAGACCCCCGCCGACCTGGTGATCCTCTGCAGCGGCGATTCACACCTGGCGCTGCTCGCCGAAACCGCCGAGCAGTTGCCGGCGGATTTCCCCAGCGTGCGCCTGGCCAACCCGATGCAGGTGCAGAACCACGCCTCGGTCGACTTGTATATCGACCAGGTGCTGCGCCATGCCAAGGTGATCCTGATATCACTGCATGGCGGTGTCGGTTACTGGCGCTATGGTGTCGAGCAACTGGTCGAACTGGCGGGGCGAGGGGTACAGCTGATCCTGGTGCCCGGCGACGACCGCCCCGACCCTGAGCTCACCGACCTGGGCACGGTTCGCGGCGAACAGGCCGAACGCCTCTGGCACTTCCTGCGCCAGGGCGGCAAGGCCAACGCGGTGAACCTGTTCAACTGCCTGGCCAGCCAGTGGCTGGGGCGCGATTACCCGTGGGACGAGCCACAGCCCTTGCCGCGCACGGCGGTCTATCATCCAGCCAAGGGCACGGCTTGTCCCGAGGACTGGTACGCCGAGTGGAACCCGGAGCATCCGGTGGCGCCGTTGCTGTTCTACCGTTCGCACCTGCAGGCGGCCAACACCGCGTTCATCGATGTGTTCTGCCAGCGCCTGCAGGCCTGCGGTCTGAACCCATTGCCCATCGCCGTGGCCAGCCTGAAGGAGCGCGCCTGCCTGGACCAGGTCGAGGCCTGGCTCGATGAGGTGCAGGCCGAAGTGGTGATCAACACCACAGGTTTCGCCCTGTCCAGCCCCGAGCAACCCAACCTGCGCCCGCTGCGCCGCGATGTACCGGTGCTGCAGGCCATCTGCGCCCAGGACAACCAGCCTGGCTGGGAGCAGAGCGAACAGGGCCTGGGCGCTCGCGACCTGGCGATGCACATCGCCCTGCCGGAACTTGACGGGCGCATCATAACCCGGCCGGTGAGTTTCAAGGACCTGGCCTGGCGCAGCGAGCGCAGCCAGTCCGATGTGGTCTGCTACCGGGCCCATCCCGAGCGCATGGACTTCGTCGCCGAACTGGCACGGCGCTGGGTGACCCTGGCGCGTCTGGACAACCAGGAAAAGCGCGTGGCCCTGGTGCTGGCCAACTACCCGACCCGCGACGGGCGCATCGGCAATGGCGTCGGCCTGGACACGCCGGGCGCGGCGCTCAATATCCTCAGGGCCCTGCAAGCGCAGGATTACCCGGTGGCCGGGCTGCCCGACAGCGGCACCGAGCTGATTCACCAACTGCTCGGCGGGGTTACCAACGACCTTGACCACCTCGACCAGCGCCCCTGCGCCCAGAGCCTGGCCCTGGCCGACTACCAGCGCGCCTTTGCCGCCTTGCCCGAGGCCAACCAACGCGCCGTGCTGGAGCGCTGGGGGCCGCCCGAGCAGGATCCGATGTTCCGCAGTGGGCGCATGATGGTCGCCGGCCTGCGCTACGGCCTGACCTTCGTCGGCATACAGCCGGCGCGGGGCTATCAGGTGGACCACAGCGCGGTGTACCACGACCCGGACCTGGTGCCACCGCATGGCTACCTGGCGTTCCACTTCTGGCTGCGCAACGGCTATGCCGCCGACGCGGTGATCCATGTGGGCAAGCACGGCAACCTGGAATGGCTGCCGGGCAAGGGCGTGGGCCTGTCCGCCGAGTGCTGGCCGGATGCCTTGCTCGGCCCGTTGCCCAACATCTACCCGTTCATCGTCAACGACCCGGGCGAGGGCGCCCAGGCCAAGCGCCGCACCCAGGCGGTGATCATCGACCACCTGATGCCGCCGCTGACCCGTGCCGAGACCTACGGCCCGCTGCGCCACCTGGAGCAATTGGCCGACGAATACTACGAGGCGCAGTTGCTCGATCCGCGCCGCGCCCGCGAGCTGCAACGGGACATCCTTGAACTGGTCAAGACCCATCATATCGACCGCGAGCTGCAGCTCGAAGGGCAGATGGAGGACGCGGCGGTGTGGCTGCCGCGGCTGGACACCTACCTGTGCGACCTGAAGGAATCGCAGATCCGCGACGGCCTGCACGTGTTCGGCCAATCGCCGCAGGGGCGTTTGCGCAGCGATACGCTGCTGGCGTTGCTGCGGGTGGCACGGGGCGATGGCAAGGGCGGTAACGCCAGCCTGATCCGTGAACTGGCCAGGGCATTGGGGCTGGGCTTCGATCCGCTGGATTGTGATCTGGGGCAGACCTGGAACGGGGCACGCCCGGACCTGCTGGCACAACTCGACGCCAGCCTCTGGCGAACCTGCGGCGATACCCGCGAGCGCCTGGAGTTGTTGGCTTTGTCACTGATCGAGCAGGCCCTGCAGGGTGCTGTCGCGCTGCCGGACGAAGCAGGGTGGGACGCGGTGCGCGCGGTACTGCGCACGCTGGCCGAGCAGGTCGCCCCCGACCTGGATGCCTGCGGCGCTGCCGAGATCGATGGCCTGCTGGCGGCCCTGGCCGGGCGCTTCGTCCCCGCCGGACCCAGCGGCGCGCCCAGCCGCGGGCGGCTGGACGTGCTGCCCACCGGGCGCAACTTCTATACCGTCGATGTACGCAACCTGCCCACGGCCACGGCCTGGCGCCTGGGCTTCGCCTCGGCCAACCTGATCCTCGAACGCCATTTGCAGGACCATGGCGATCACCTGCGCCAGCTGGGCCTGTCGGTGTGGGGCACGGCGACCATGCGCACCGGCGGCGACGATATAGCCCAGGCCATGGCGTTGATGGGCGTGCGCCCGGTGTGGGCCACCGGCAGCCAGCGGGTCGATGACTTCGAGATCCTGCCGCTGAGCCTGCTCGACCGGCCACGGGTGGACGTGACGCTGCGGGTGTCGGGCTTCTTCCGCGACGCCTTCGGCAACCTGATCCGCCTGTTCGATGCCGCCGTGCAGGCGGTGGCGGCGCTGGACGAGCCAGGCGAGCTGAACCCACTGGCCGCACGGGTGCGCGCCGAGCGTGAAGCGCTGCTCGGCGCTGGCATCGAGCCCGAACAGGCGGCGCGACAGGCCGGTTGGCGGGTGTTCGGCGCCAAGCCCGGCGCCTACGGAGCCGGTGTGCAGAACGCCATCGACGGGCGCCTTTGGCACAGCCGCGACGACCTGGCCGAGGTCTACCTCAACCATGGTGGCTACGCCTATGGCGCCGCCGACGAAGGCACCCCGGCCCGCGCCGCGTTCGCCCAGCGCCTGGCGCAGGTGCAGGCAGTGCTGCAGAACCAGGACAACCACGAGCACGACCTGCTCGACTCCAACGACTACTACCAGTTCCAGGGCGGCATGCTGGCGGCCGCCGAAACCCTGGCCGGCACCTCGCGGGCCAGCTACCACGGCGACCATAGCCAGGCCGACCGGCCGCGGGTGCGCACCCTCAAGGAAGAACTCAACCGGGTCATTCGCGCCCGGGCGCTCAACCCCAAGTGGATCGACGGCGCCAAGCGCCATGGCTATAAAGGTGCGTTCGAGCTGGCGGCCACGGTCGACAACCTGTTCGCCTTCGACGCCACCACCCACCTGATCGACGATCATCATTACCAAGGGCTGGCCGATGCCTATGTGCTCGACCCGGCCACCCGTGATTTCATGCGCGAGCACAACCCCGAAGCCCTGCGTGACCTCACCGAGCGCCTGCTGGAAGCCCAGCAGCGCGGGTTGTGGCAGGAGCCGGGCGACTATCGTGAAAGCCTCGAGCAGCAGTTGCTCGCCGGCGAGGAAGACAGCTGAACATGAGCGAACCCGTGCAATTCCCCCTGGCCGCCGTGGTTGGCGCC
Organism: Mitsuaria sp. RG; assembly: GCF_028369275.1. Classification (NCBI taxonomy): domain Bacteria; kingdom Pseudomonadati; phylum Pseudomonadota; class Betaproteobacteria; order Burkholderiales; family Sphaerotilaceae; genus Roseateles; species Mitsuaria sp. RG. Next base: position 3,676 of record NZ_JAQMYQ010000031.1, on the reverse strand, counting down.
GACGACCTCAAGCTGGCCCTGTGCCTGACAGCCATCGACCCGAAGATCGGCGGCGTGCTGATCGAAGGCCCACGTGGCATGGCCAAGAGCACCCTGGCCCGGGGCTTGGCCGATCTGCTTGGCGACGGCCCGTTCGTGACCCTGCCGCTGGGGGCCACCGAGGAGCGCCTGGTCGGCACCCTCGACCTGGATGTCGCGCTCGGCCAGGGCCAAGTGCGGTTCTCACCGGGCGTGCTGGCCCATGCCGACGGAGGCGTGCTGTACGTCGATGAGGTCAATCTGTTGCCCGACCCCTTGGTAGACCTGCTGCTGGACGTGGCCGCCAGCGGCACCAACCGCATCGAGCGCGACGGCATTTCCCACCGGCACGTGGCCCGTTTCGTGCTGATCGGCACCATGAACCCGGAGGAGGGCGAACTGCGCCCGCAACTGCTCGACCGCTTTGGCCTCAACGTGGCCCTGGAAGGTTTGCCGGCGCCGGAGGCGCGTCAGCAGATCATTCGTCGCCGGCTGGCTTTCGACAGCGATCCAATGGCGTTCTGCGAACAATGGGCCGAGCAGCAGGCGGCGTTGCGCGAACGCTGCCGGTCGGCCCGTGAGCGCCTGGTAGCTATCGCCCTGGACGACCAGGCCCTGGCGTGGATCACCGAGCGCTGCTTCGCCGCCGGCGTGGACGGTTTGCGTGCCGACCTGGTCTGGCTGCGCGCGGCGCGGGCCCACGCCGCCTGGCGGGGTAATTCGGTGATCGAGGAGGTGGATGTACAGGCGGTTGCCGAGTTTGCCTTGCGCCACCGGCGCCGTGCTGAGGAGCCGCCACCCCAGGCCACTTCGGCGGGCGGGCAGGCGAGTGCGCAGGAGGCACCGGGCGGTCAGGGCGACTGGGGGGCATTGCCTGCCCAGCCAGTGGCCACGGGAGCTCGGCGCGAGGTGCCGAACTGGGCAAAAAAGCCCTGAGCATCCGTTCGCCCCATGATCGGGTGGCGGATGCCAGGCCTCGCGTCGGTCATTTGACGGGGACTTCCCGGGGCCGCCCGCGCACCAGCGATAGCGGGCGCATCGCCTGGCTGGCAACCTTGCTCAAAGGGCGGCCACGCCAGCGCCGCGACTTGTGTTGGCAGCAGCGCCAGGCACAGGCGCCGGAACTGTGGCTGGTGATCGTCGATGCGTCGGCTTCGACCCGGCGCAATCAGGCGCTGGCCCAGGCCAAGGGTCTGCTGGCCGGGTTGTTCGATGAGGCCTACCGTCAGCGCGCACGCCTGGCCTTGCTGACAGCCAGTGGCAACCGTCCGCAATGGCAACGCCACGGCCTGAAAGCCTCGGCGGCCTTGCAGCCCTGGTTGCAGGCGCTGGGGGCGGGCGGCGGTACACCGTTGCCGGCGGCACTGGAAGAGGCGCGTCAGTGGTTGCTGGCCCGGAGCAAGCGCCTTCCCCATGAAACCCAGCGCTGCCTGGTGTTGACCGATGGTCGCCTGCAACAGGGCCCTGTGTTGCAGCCACTACCTTGCGTGACGTTGCTGGTGGATATGGAAACAGCGGCGGTGCGCGTGGGCCGGGCACGTCAACTTGCCGAACAACTGCAGGCCGACTATCGGCATATCGAGCAGTTCGCGGTGGTCAAATAAGGATGTAACTGCGACAGGATGTCGCAATAGAAAAAGTTATCCCCGAAAGTGGGGAAACTTGCACAAGTGCGTGGCAACCACGCACTGGCGGCACAGTGCTCTTTTACTTCGGCATTGACCAGGGTTGCAGGTCGTAACCTTTGCCGGACAGTTCGGCGCGCACTTCCTCGATCAGGCTGGCCCATTGCGCCGGGTCGGAATAGACGCGCGAGGACACTTGTTTGCTGCCGATACGGGTGCTGGTCCGGTCGATCACTGCCAGGCTCAGTTCACCAGTACCGTTGGGTGCATCCCAGGCTACGCACTGGAAGGGTTCGAAGGCGTGGTCGGCGATCAGCAGTGCTTCGTTGACACGGAGCGGGGCGTTCATGGTTCGGTCTCTCTCATGGTCCCAAACAGCGAAATAAGGTGCCGCGGTGTTATTCCACAAAAGTGTACAGCGCGGGGTTATTTGTACTGATGCTCCAGATCAGGGTTCAAGTCACATGGCCGTTGAAATTTTTTTATATCGATGATGTTTTCCTGCCTGCCCAGCGCACCTAAGACGGCAATTGAGTTGGAAAATTCCCGGCGCGGCATGACGCTTTCTTAGCGGGCTGACCAACGGTAGTGGGGGGCGTCAAGTTCATTGCTACTGTTAATTCGGGCGTCGCAACTGTCTGTTTATAGTTAAAAAACCTAAATCTGGCGCCAAGGAAAGGTCATGCTCGATACCGCATCCCTACGCCGCTTGCTGATTGTCGACCCCTGCGATGATTGCCACCGCCTTTTACCGGGCCTGCGCAGTGTCGGCTGGGATGTGCGAAGTAGCACGCTCGAGGCGGCAATGGAGCAGCCCTGCGACGTCGGCCTGGTACGCCTGCAGGCCTCGCACCTGCTGCACCCCGAAGCGCTCAAGGACCTGATCAAGCGCAGCAATACCGAATGGATCGCCGTGCTCAGCGCCGAAGAGCTGCGCCTGCAGAATGTCGGCGATTTCGTCTGCGAGTGGTTTTTCGACTTCCACACCCTGCCGTTCGATGTCTCGCGAGTGCAGGTTACCCTGGGCCGCGCCTTCGGCATGGCGCGGCTGCGCGGCAAGGGCGCGGTACGGGTGGATGAGCCCGAGCATGAACTACTGGGTGAGAGCCGGCCGATCCGCGAGTTGCGCAAGCTGCTGGGCAAGCTGGCGCCAACCGAATCGCCGGTGCTGATCCGTGGCGAAAGCGGTACGGGTAAAGAGTTGGTGGCGCGTACCCTGCATCGGCAATCGCAACGGCGCGACAAGCCGTTCATCGCCATCAACTGCGGCGCCATCCCCGAGCACCTGATCCAGTCCGAGCTGTTCGGCCATGAAAAAGGCGCGTTCACCGGTGCGCACCAGCGCAAGGTGGGGCGTATCGAGGCGGCCAATGGCGGCACCCTGTTTCTCGACGAGATCGGTGACCTGCCGCTGGAGCTGCAGGCCAACCTGCTGCGCTTTCTCCAGGAGAAGCACATCGAGCGGGTAGGGGGGAATCAGCCTATCGCGGTGGACGTCAGGGTTCTGGCGGCTACCCATGTGGACCTGGAGAAGGCCATCGCGCTGGCGCGCTTTCGTGAAGACCTGTACTACCGGCTCAATGTCCTGCAGGTAGTGACCGCGCCGCTACGCGATCGGCATGGCGACCTGTCGATGCTGGCCAGTCATTTTTCCCAGTTCTACAGCGCCGAAACTGGCCGGCGGCCGCGCTCGTTCAGCGATGGAGCCCTGGCGGCCATGGGGCGCCATGAATGGCCGGGCAATGTTCGTGAGCTGGCCAACCGGGTACGACGCGGTCTGGTGCTGGCCGAGGGGCGGCAGATTGAAGCGCAGGACCTGGGCTTGCAGGAGCTGCAGGAGCAGGACCAGCCATTGGGCACGCTGGAGGACTACAAGCACCGGGCCGAGCGTCAGGCGCTGTGCGATGTGCTGAACCGGCACAGCGACAACCTGAGCATCGCGGCCAAGGTGCTTGGGGTGTCGCGGCCGACGTTTTATCGGTTGTTGCACAAGCATCAGATTCGTTGACGCCAGGGGCTGCTTTGCAGCCCTC
>NZ_JAQMYQ010000030.1:0-72909 GCF_028369275.1 Mitsuaria sp. RG | reverse complement strand
CCGCGCTGCAGGGCCCATCCTGGGCCCCAGCGCTTGACGGGCATCCATGCCCGTCACCTCCCTTCGCAAGACCTGCGTTCGGCCTCCTGAAGTCGCGAAGTTACGGGCGGCGCCTGGGCTGACGCAGCTGTCGCTAGTGGGGAAGGGGTTAACCTTGCGATCAAGATCAAGATCAAGATCAAGATCAAGATCAACCAACGGCTACACTCGGAACTGCTCCATCAATACCTGCTGCTGGTTGGCCAAACGGTTCAGCGCCTGGCTGATCCTCGCCGACTCATCGGCCTGACCGGCCAACGACTCGGTCACATCACGTATCCCCGCCACGTTGCGGTTGACCTCTTCGGCCACGGCGCTCTGTTCCTCGGCCGCCGAGGCGATCTGCAGGTTCATGTCGGTGATCACCGCCACCGCCTCGCCGATCCGCTGCAGCGCCGGCAACGTCTGCTCCATCTGCGCGGCGCTGTCCTGGGCCTGACGCTGGCCGGCGTGCATCGCGCCGACCACGTCCTGGGTACCTTGTTGCAGCCCCTCGATCACCTGGCGGATCTCCTCCACCGAGACCTGCGTACGCTGGGCCAGGTTGCGCACCTCGTCAGCGACCACCGCGAAACCACGCCCGGCTTCACCGGCGCGGGCGGCCTCGATGGCGGCGTTGAGCGCCAGCAGGTTGGTCTGCTCGGCGATGGCGCGAATCACCTCGAGCACCGAGCCGATCTGCTCGCCACGGCTTTCCAGGGCGCGGGCCTCGTCCATGGCCGCGTTCATGCCGCCGGCCAGCTCGCCGATCGCCTCGCGAGTGGCGGCCACCCGTGCCAGGCCATCACGGGTCGCCTGGTCGGCGCCGCGCGCCGCTTGTGCCGCCTGGGCGGCATTGTGGGCGACGTCGTGGGCCGTGGCGCTCATCTCGTTGGCGGCGGTGGCCACCTGCTCGATCTCGCGGTGCTGTAGCTGCATGCCGTCACTGGTCTGGCTGGCGATCAGCGCCGACTGGTCGGCGGTGCCGCGGGCCTCCTGCAAGGAGCCCTTGAGCTGGGCGATCACCGGCTGGAGCTTGTCGAGGAAACGGTTGAACCAGCCGGTCAGCTGGCCCAGTTCGTCGTTGCGGGCGTAGTCCAGGCGCCGGGTCAGGTCGCCTTCGCCACTGGCAATGTCCTTCAGGCGCGCGGCCACGGCCAGGATCGGCCGGGTCACGCCACGGGCGGTCAGCCACACCAGCAGCAGCCCCAGCACGGCAGCGCCCAGGCCGATCAGCAGGCTGACCAGGTTGGCGCTCTGGTTCTGGCTGTCCAGGCGTTGGTTGAGGGCGACGGCGGGGGCCTGCAGCACCTGTTCGGGCAGCTCGAGCAGGACCTGCCACGGCGCCGCGCCGGGGATCGGGGCGAAAGGCCGGGAAATGCGCATGGTGCCGCCGTCCAGACGCTCGACCGCCTGCCCGGCGCGCAGCGAGTCGGCCAGGGCGGTGGCGCTGGCGCCGAAGGCCTGCTGCACGGTCTTGCTCAGCTGGCTGGCGTCCTGGCTGTGGCCGGCGAGCAGGCCCGAAGGGCTGACGATGCTGACCTGGCCCTGGCCATCGAACAGCTCCTGGCGGCCGGCCAGGCTCAGTTGCTGCAGATTGTCCAGGCCGATGTCCAGGCCGACCACGCCCACCACCTTGCCGTTTTCCAGCAGCGGCAGGGCGATGCTGGTCATCAGCACCTGGTGGCCGTTGACCTCGTCGAAGTACGGGTCGAGCACACAGGCCTTGGCGGTCTCCAGCGGGCAGGTCAGCCAGCGGTTGTAGGGCGAACCGTTGGCGCCGATGCTGGTGTCGGCGAGCATCGACTCGGGCATCGCCTCCACCTCGAGGTTGCCGGTGCCGGGCTGCGACCAGTACAGGGAGAAGCGGCCGCTGTCGTTGCTGGCGTTGTCGACCTGGCCGACGAAGCGGGCGTCCTGCTGGTCCAGGGCATTGGGCTGGAACACCAGATACAGGCCGATCAGGTCGGCGTTGCCAGCCAGGGCGGCACGGGCCTCGCGGCTGAGTTCCGTGCGCAGGTCGGCGCCGCCACGGGCCTTGAGTGCCTGCACCAGGCGGGCGAAGCCGTTGCCGTACTGGTAGGCGTCCATGAAATAGCGCTGGATTCGCAGGGCCTGGGTCTCGCCGTGGGCCTGCAGGCGCAGACGGGCGCTGTGGTCGAGCAGCTCGGTGTTGGCCTGGAACACCTGCTCGGCGCTGCGTCGGGCCTGGGTGAGCGAAGTGGCCACCAGCAGGGCGACGATGGCCAGCAGGCACAGGCCGGCAAGCAGGGTGATCTTCCACTGGATGGAGAGACGGCGCAGCAACATGGGCTTTTCCTTCTCGGGCAAACAGGACGCCCGCGGTCAGGCGGGCGTCGGCGGGGTCAGTCGGCGATGCAGTTCGGTGGCGCTACCCTGAAGGCCTTGGTCAGCCAGGCCAGGTAGAGCACGCCAAGCAGGGCCCAGACACCGCCGAACAACAACGAGTGTTCGTTCAGGTCCAGCCACAGCGAGACGATGATGCAGAAGCCTATCGTCGGCGCCACCAGATACTTGAGGTTGTTCGTCAGGCCCTTGTTCCGGCCCTCGCGGATGTAGCAATGGTTGATCACCGACAGGTTGACGAAGCTGAAGGCCACCAGCGCGCCGAAGTTGATCACCGAGGTGGCGGTGACCAGGTCGAAGAAGATCGCCGACAGCGAGATCAGGCCGACCACGGCAATGTTCAGCACCGGGGTCTTGTAGCGCGGGTGCAGGCGGGCGAATACCCCGGCCGGGATCACGTTGTCGCGGCCCATCACGTATAGCAGGCGCGACACGCTGGTCTGCGAGGCCAGGCCCGAGGCGATGGTGTTGATCACCGTGCAGGCGATGAACACCGATTGGAACAGCTTGCCGCCGACGTACAGGGCGATTTCCGGCAGGGCCGCTTCCTGGTCATGGAAGCGCGCCATGGTCGGGAAGTAGGCCTGGATGAAGTAGGACACGCCGATGAACACCACGCCGCCGATCAGCGCGGTGAGGAAGATCGCCCGGGGGATGGTCTTGCCCGGGTCGCGGGTCTCTTCCGACAGGCAGGTCACCGCGTCGAAGCCCAGGAACGAGAAGCACAGGATGGTCGCGCCGGCGGCCAGGGCGGCGAACTGGGTCTGGTCGTCGGCGAACGGCACCAGGCTCCAGGCGGTGCCCAGCCCTTCGCCGTGGTCCAGGCCACGCCAGCACAGGTAGATGAATACACCGATGATCGCCACCTGCACGGCGACGAACAACAGGTTGAAGTGCGCCACCAGGTTGACGCTGCGCATGTTGATCAGGCTGATCAGGGTGACGAAACCGGCCACCCACACCCAGGCCGCTACCTCGGGGAACATCGCCGAGAGGTAGAGCTTGGCCAGCAGCGCGTTGACCATGGGCAGCAGCAGGTAGTCCAGCAGCGACGACCAGCCCACCAGGAAGCCCACGTGCGGGTTGATGGCGCGCTGGGTGTAGGTATAGGCCGAGCCCGATTGCGGGAAGCGCCGCACCAGGGTGCCGTAGCTCACGGCGGTGAACAGGATACCGGCCAGGGCCAGGAGGTAGGCGCTGGGCACGTGCCCGGCGGTGATGCCGGAGACGATGCCGAAGGTGTCGAACACGGTCATCGGGGTGAGGTAGGCCAGGCCGATGATCACCACATGCCAGAGACGCAGGGACTTGCGGAATTGGGCGTTGCCGGGGGCGCTGTGGTCAGGCTGCATGCGGGCGCTGCTCCTTGATCGAAACAACGGGCACGGCGTATGACGGGCACGACAAGGTCGAGCGGATGGGCTCCATGTTGTTCACCTTTTATGTTGGAGCTGCGGGGTGCGCGAAATAAACAACGATGGTCGTTTGAGTGTCAAGTTAAACATGACAGAGTGCCAAGTGGATGGAAGGTGAATCGGTTTATTTGGCCGTTATGCATTGCTTTTGGCCGATTGAGCAGATCGTAAGTCGATTTTGATGTTCGTAAAAATTGACAATTTTTCTTTGGCAAACCAAGTGCCCGGCTGTGCGTCGACACACAAAATGCCTCACGCATTACCGCGTGGGCCGGGTGCCAATGGTATTCTTGCCATCTGCGCGCGGCCTCGTTTCCGTGGACCGCTCAAACGACCTCCTTATGGACAGCAATCGGTTCTATTCATGAAGAAATCAGTAGGCATCCTTTCCGGTCTGGCCGTGGCCATCGCCGTCGCAACCACCGCTGGCGCCTGGTACACCGGCAAGCAGTTGCCCGCGGAGCTGGAGCGTTCCGTCGCCCGCGGCAACGAAGAGCTGAAGAAAGCCCTGGCCGGCAACGGCGGCAGCATGACCATCGAGCTGGTCTCGCTGGACCAGCACTTCTTCACCAGCACCGCGCACTACCGCCTGAAGGCCGAGAACGTGCAGCTCGGCGAAGCCGAGGCATTGAACTTCCAGGTGGGCGTGACCGACCAGATCGAGCACGGCCCGTTCCCCTGGTCGCGGGTCAAGGCCTTCAAGTTGATGCCGGTCATGGCCACCAGCAACAGCACGCTGGACAAGGATGACTTCACCAGCGGTTGGTTCGCCGCCGCCGGCGACAAGCCGCCGGTCACCGCCCAGGTCAGCCTCGGCTATGGCGGCAGCGTCGACAGCGACATCCGCCTGGCGCCAGTCACGCTCAAAGAGGACGGCGGCAATGTCCTGGACTTCTCCGGCCTGCAGCTCGCGCTGCGCGGCGACCGCGAAGGCAAGGCAGTGGAGATCCACAGCAGCGCCGAGCACCTCGAGCTGAACTTCGTCGACGAGCAGCAGGCGCCGGTGAAGATCCTGCTCAACGGCTTCAAGGCCGGTGGCAAGCTCACTGAGACCGCCCACGACATGGTCTATGTCGGCAACTTCGACCTGGCCCTGGCCGACACCCAGGTGACCTTCGGGCCGAAGCAGGAAGTGCTGGTGCTCAAGGGCCTGCAGCAGAACAACTTGTACAACGCCGAGGGCGAGGCCAAGGACAAGCTGGCCGGGCGCCTGGAATACAAGGTCGACGACATCAGCTACGCCGGCCGCAAGGTGGGCAGCGCAGAGATGGTCCTGACCATGAAGTCCATCGACATTCCGGCCATGCAGGCGCTGATGGAGTGGTACCAGACCCAGCTGCCGCAGATGCAGCAGGCCGCCGCTGATGGCGAGGCTCCAGCGCTGGAGATGAGCCCCGAGGAGCAGGCCAAGGTCCAGGGCGACCTGCAGAAGCTGCTGGTGGCCAAGCCGCAGGTGGCGGTGGAGAAGCTGGCGTTCAAGACCGCCAATGGCGAGAGCCACTTCAATCTGGCGATGGATTTTGCCAGCCCGAGCTCGTTCGACCTGCCGCCTGACCAGTTGGGCAAGCAGCTGCTGACGCAACTGAAGGCCAAGCTCAGCGTTTCCAAGCCGATGGTCGCCGACCTGGCCACCTTGCAGGCGCTGCTCGAGGGCGAGACCGATGCCCAGGCCATCGCCCAGCAGTCCAGCCAGGCCGGTGAGATGGTCGGCATGATGGCGCTGCAGAGCGGCATGGCCACGGTGCAGGGCAGTGATGTGGTGTCGAGCCTGCAATACGCCGACGGCATGGTCGACTTCAACGGCAAGAAGATGACCGTCGAAGAGTTCGCCATGCTGATCAGCGGCCACCTGGCGGCACTCCAGCCGCAGGGCTGATAGCTGGCTCGCGGTCCCTTTCGCGGGGCAAGCCCGCTCCCACGAAGTCGCCATGAACTGGATGGCTTCGTGGGAGCGGGCTTGCCCCGCGACTGCATTGGGGCGGCCAACGCAAAAACCCCTTTTGCATCCCTCCGATTGCCTGTAGCCTTCGCGTCCGATAAGAATCCGCGCCCGCAGAGGGGCCGAGACGCTGGCCGTCCGGCACCATTAGCCGATCTGCCAGGGCCGGGTGATACACTCGACTGACGCGCTCAAGCGCCCCGCAGGTCCAGCGATCATGACCCAGATTTCCGAACGCCTGTTGGTCCAGGCCCACCTCGATGCCAAGCAGCCCAACCCGCTGACGCCCGCGCAGGAGGCCGAATACCGTGCGGCCATCGCCGCCGAGCTGAAAAAGCAGAACGCCGTGCTGGTGGCCCACTACTATTGCGACCCGGTGATCCAGGCCCTGGCCGAGGAAACCGGCGGCTGTGTGTCCGACTCGCTGGAGATGGCGCGTTTCGGCAAGAACCACCCGGCGCAGACCGTGGTGGTGGCGGGTGTGCGTTTCATGGGCGAAACCGCGAAGATCCTCACCCCGGAAAAACGCGTGCTGATGCCCACCCTGGAGGCGACCTGCTCCCTCGACCTGGGCTGCCCGGTCAAGGAGTTCTCGGATTTCTGTGACCAGCATCCAGAGCGCACCGTGGTGGTCTACGCCAACACTTCCGCAGCGGTGAAAGCCCGGGCCGACTGGGTGGTGACCTCCAGCTGCGCCCTGGAGATCGTCGAAAGCCTGATGGACAACGGCGAAACCATCATCTGGGGCCCGGACCAGCACCTGGGCCGCTACATCCAGAAGCAGACCGGTGCCGACATGCTGCTGTGGGACGGTGCCTGCATCGTTCACGAAGAGTTCAAGTCGCGCCAGCTGGCCGACATGAAGGCGCTGTACCCGGACGCAGCGATCCTGGTCCATCCGGAGTCGCCGGAAGCGGTGATCGAGCTGGCCGACGCGGTGGGCTCCACCAGCCAGCTGATCAAGGCGGCGCAGACCCTGCCGAACAAGACCTTCATCGTCGCCACCGACCGCGGCATCTTCTACAAGATGCAGCAGCTGTGTCCGGACAAGGAATTCGTCGAGGCGCCGACCGCCGGCAACGGCGCGGCCTGCCGCAGCTGCGCGCATTGCCCGTGGATGGCGATGAACACCCTGGAACGCACGCTCGACTGCCTGCGCAAGGGCAGTAACGAGATCTTCGTCGAGCCTGCGCTGATTCCCAAGGCGATCAAGCCGCTGAACCGCATGCTCGATTTCACCCAGGCGGCGCGGTTGAAGTTGTCGGGCAACGCCTGACATCACCTTGTAGGAGCGGCCTTGCGCCGCGAAAGGGCCGCAGAGCGGCCCCAGGATGTTCAGGGTCACGCAAAAAACAGGGGCCGCTCTGCGGCCCTTTCGCGGCGCAAGGCCGCTCCTACAGGGTTATCGGTTCTGACGCCTAGCGGCCCATCATCTCCTTGACCATCCGCTGCTGCTCCATGATCTCGCGCTGGCGCTGGTCGATCTGCGAGGCCAGCGGGAAGTTGCTGCCCGAGCGGCGCTTGGCGTAGTCGAGCTGCTGGATCGCCTGGTCGAAGTCGCCAACCAGGGTGAAGTACTCGGCGCGGGCGCGGTGCAGGCCGATGGTGTTGCCCGACAGCCCTCGCACTTCGGCGACGTCGTACCACACGTCCGGGTCGTCCGGGCGGTTCTTGACCAGGTCGTCCAGCACCTTCTCCGCCTCGGCCGGCTTGTTCTGCTTGATCAGCAGGTCGGCGCGCACCTGTTTCAACGGATAGTTGGCCGGGTACAGCGCCTGCATGCGCTGGGCGCGTTGCTGAGCGTCGGCCAGGCGGTTGTTGGTGATGTCCAGGTCGATCTGCGCGAGGTTGTAGGTAATGTCGTTGGGCGCCTTGGCCAGCAGCGGCTTGAGGTTCTCCCGCGCTTCGTTGAGCTGGCCACCCTTGATCTGTGCCAGCGCCAGGCCATAGCGCGCGGCGTCCATCTGGGGATTCTCGTCGAGCTGGGCGCGGAAGCGCTTGGCGGCCAGGCCCGGGGTGCCTTCATAGGTGAGCTGTACCCGTGCACGAATCAGCTGGTAACGCAGGCTGTCCTCGACGCCCCCCTTGGGCGCCTGCTCGGCACGGTTACGGGTATCGGCTACCCGCGACTCGGTCACCGGGTGGGTAAGGAGGAATTCAGGCGGCTTGGCGTCATAGCGGTACTGGCGCGCCAGGCGTTCGAACATGCTGGGCATGTTGCGTGGGTCGTAACCGGCCTTTTCCAGGTTCTGGATACCAATACGGTCGGCTTCCTGTTCGTTCTGTCGGGAGAAGCGCCGCTGCTCCTGGATCGCCGCCGCCTGGGTGCCGGCAATCACACCGATGCCGGCATCGCCGCCACCGCCGGCGGCCAGGACGATACCGGCAAGCAGCGCGGCCATCATGGGCAACTGCATGCGCTGCTGGGCTTCGACGCCACGGGCGAAGTGGCGCTGCGACAAGTGCGCCAGTTCGTGAGCCAGCACCGAAGCATACTCGCCTTCGGTCTGCGCATTGAGGAACAGACCGCCGTTGACCCCGACGATGCCGCCGGGCGCGGCGAAGGCGTTGAGTTCCTTGCTGTCGATGAGGATGAACTCCAGGCGCCGGTCCTGCAGCTGGCTGGTCTCGGCCAGTTTGTACACGCTGGTCTCGACGAAGTCCTTGAGCTGCGGGTCGTTCAGCTGGTTGACCTGGCCGCGCAACAGGCTCAGCCAGGCGCGACCGAGCTGGTGTTCCTGTTGCGGCGAGACGATCGCGGAGCTGGCGTCGCCCAGTGACGGCAGGTCGTCGGCGTGGCCGGGAAGGGCCATCAGGCAGGCCAGCGTCAACAGGGTAGGGCGCAGTAGATTCATGCAGAAGCTCGCGTCGGTCAAAAGCCTTACTGTAGCCGGGTCGCGCGATGCCGACCAGTGGCGGTATCCTACCAGACCTTTCTGTCCATACCCCGGAGACGCGCCCGATGAGTGACACCCCGACCAGCGACGCCGAGCTCGACGCCAGCGGGCTGAACTGCCCGTTGCCGCTGCTCAAGGCCAAGATGGAACTCAATCGCCTGGCCAGTGGCGCGGTGCTCAAGGTGATCGCCACCGACGGCGGCTCCCAGCGCGACTTCCGCACTTTCGCCCAGCTGGCCGGTCATACGCTGCTGCACGAAACGGCCGAGGCCGGCGTGTACACCTACTGGCTGCGCAAGGCCTGAGTCTTTCCCAAGGATCGTCAATGTTCAAAGTGCTTCGCGACTGGATGCAGCGCTACTTCTCCGACGAGGAGGCCGTGGTGCTGGCGGTCCTGCTGTTCCTGGCCTTCACCGTGGTGCTGACCCTGGGCGGCATGCTTGCGCCAGTGCTGGCGGGCATGGTCCTGGCGTTCCTCATGCAGGGGCTGGTCAATGCCCTGGAGCGTTTGAGGGTGCCCTCCAGGCTGGCGGTCTGGATGGTGTTCGCCCTGTTCATGGGCGCCCTGGCGGTGTTCATGCTGGTGCTGGTGCCGCTGCTCTGGCATCAGCTGATCACCCTGTTCAACGAACTGCCGGGGATGCTTGGCAAGTGGCAGTCGCTGTTGCTGCTGCTGCCCGAGCGCTATCCGCACCTGGTGTCGGACGAGCAGGTGCTGCGCGCCATCGAATCGGTGCGCGGCGAGATCGGCAAGTTCGGCCAATGGGCGCTGACCTTCTCGCTGTCGAGCCTGCCGTTGCTGGTCAACGCCATGATCTACCTGGTGCTGGTGCCGATCCTGGTGTTCTTCTTCCTCAAGGACCGCGAACTGATCGGGCGCTGGGTCAGCGGCTACCTGCCGCGTGAGCGCACGCTGCTCAACCGGGTGGGCGATGAGATGAACCGGCAGATCGCCAACTACATTCGCGGCAAGGGCATCGAGATCCTGATCTGCGGGATCGCCACCTATATCGCCTTCATCAGCCTGGGCCTGAACTATGCCGCCTTGCTGGCGCTGCTGGTGGGCCTGTCGGTGGTGGTGCCCTATGTCGGCGCGGTGGTGGTGACGGTGCCAGTGACGCTGATCGCGCTGTTCCAGTGGGGCTGGGGCGACCAGTTCATCTACCTGATGGCGGTGTACGCAATCATCCAGGCGCTCGATGGCAACGTGCTGGTGCCGCTGCTGTTCTCCGAGGCGGTGAGCCTGCACCCGGTGGCGATCATCTGCGCGGTGCTGCTTTTCGGCGGGCTGTGGGGGTTCTGGGGGATCTTCTTCGCGATCCCGCTGGCGACGCTGTTCAAGGCAGTGCTGGACGCGTGGCCGCGCCAGGACAGGTCTGTGGCGCCGATGTTGTAGGTCTGGGGCTGCTTTGCAGCCCTTCGCGGCACAAGGCCGCTCCTACAGGGAACGCGATTCCTGTAGGAGCGGCCTTGTGCCGCGATAGGGCGCAAAGCGCCCTCAAGATCTCAAGCCTTATCGAGATTCTGCGCCGCCGCCAACACCGCATCCACATGCCCCGGCACCTTCACCCCACGCCATTCCTGGCGCAGCACACCGTCCTTGTCGATCAGGAAGGTGCTGCGGTCCACGCCCAGGTATTCCTTGCCGTACAGCTTCTTCAGCTTGATCACGTCGAACAGTTGGCACAGCGCCTCGTCCTTGTCGCTGATCAGCTCGAAGGGAAACGCCTGCTTGGCCTTGAAGTTCTCGTGCGACTTGATGCCATCGCGCGACACGCCGAACACCACGGTGTTGGCGGCCCGGAACGCCGCGTGCTGGTCGCGGAATCCCTGGCCCTCGGTGGTGCAGCCCGGGGTGCTGTCCTTGGGGTAGAAGTACAGCACCACCTGCTGACCCTTCAGGTCAGCCAGGCTGACGGTCTGGCCGCTGGTGGCCTGGACCTGGAAATCGGCGACGGGTTGGTCGAGTGCTACGGCCATGGGGGCTTCCTTACATGGGGTTCTGTGGGCGCCACGGTTCGATCAGCGCGTCCAGGTTCAGAGCGTCGGCGAAGTCGAGGAACTGGTCGCGCAGCCAACTGATCTGGGTGCCGGCCGGCAGGATCACGGTGAACTGGGCGTTGAGCATGCTGCTGCCGGTCTGCGGCGCGAGGTAGGTGTCGCAGGTCATCGCTTCGAGCTCGACGCGGTGGTCGAGGAAGAACTGGCACAGCTCATTGATGATGTCCGGGCGATAGGCGGCGCTGACGTAGGCCACGTAGGGCAGGGCCTGCGGGCGCACTTCCTGATCGGCGCTGCGCACCACGTCCAGGGTCAGGCCGTGCTTCTTGCCCAGGCCCGGCAGGGTGGCTTCGAGGCGGGCCAGGGCATCCCAGCTGCCGCCGACCTGCAGCACCAGGGCGCTGGTCTCGCCGTGGCGCGACAGGCGCGAGGTGACCACCGCACAGCGGTTGTCGAAGGCCGCGCGGCTGAGAACGTTGGCCAGCTCCATGGGGTTGGGGCCCAGGGCGCTGATGACGAGGAATTGTTCGCGAACGGTGGGGGTGGACATGCAGCATTCCTAAAGCGATGAGCGGTCGATGCAGGACGGGGGCAAAGCCTCCTTTTTCAGCAGGGCCCGGGCCGGTTTTGGCGGCTGTGGACGCAGGCCGGGAGCACTGTCGACGGCCCGGCGGGCCGTGCTGCACCGATCAAAGGATCAAGGGTAGCGAAAAGCGGCGCGAAGGGGAATGCTCCGCCCGCCTGCTTCGCTTGTGCAAGGCCGATGGCGCCAGTACCATTACCGCTCTCTTTTTCCGGCAGGAGCAGTTACATGATTGCGGGCAGTATGGTGGCATTGGTCACTCCCATGGATGCACAAGGGCGTCTGGACTGGGACAGCCTCGACAAGCTTGTAGACTTCCACCTGGAAAACGGCACCCACGCGATCGTAGCTGTCGGCACCACCGGCGAGTCCGCCACGCTGGATGTCGAAGAACACATCCTGGTCATCAAGCACGTGGTCGAGCGGGTCAAGCACAGCAAGAAGCGGATCCCGGTGATCGCCGGTACCGGTGCCAACTCCACTGCCGAAGCCGTGCACCTGACCAAGAACGCCAAGAATGCCGGCGCCGACGCCTGCCTGCTGGTGGTCCCGTACTACAACAAGCCGACCCAGGAAGGCCTGTACCAGCACTTCAAGCACATCGCCGAAGCCGTCGACATCCCGCAGATCCTCTACAACGTGCCCGGCCGCACCTCCTGCGACATGCAGGCCGACACCGTGATCCGTCTGTCGAAGGTCAAGAACATCATCGGCATCAAGGAAGCCACCGGCGACCTGGTCCGTGCCAAGGCCATCCTGGACGGCGTCGACAAGGACTTCATCGTCCTGTCCGGCGACGATCCGACCGCCGTCGAGCTGATCCTGATGGGCGGCAAGGGCAACATCTCCGTCACCGCCAACGTCGCCCCGCGCGAAATGGCCGACCTGTGCGAGGCCGCCCTTGAGGGCAATGCCGAGAAGGCCCGCGCGATCAACGAAAAACTCATGCCGCTGCACAAAGACCTGTTCTGCGAAGCCAACCCGATTCCGGTGAAATGGGCGCTGGTGCAAATGGGCCTGATGCAGCAGGGCATTCGCCTGCCACTGACCTGGCTGAGCGAAGGCTGTCACGAAAAAGTCCGTACTGCCTTGCGCCAGTCCGGCGTACTGGTTTAATCGAGGAAGTACACCGCATGAAGCGACTGGCTGGTCTTTCCGCTCTCGCCCTGATCATCTCCAGCACCAGCGGGTGCGGCTGGCTGTGGGGCGAGGATGGCTATTTCCGCGACCGTGGCAGCGACTACCTGCAGGCGCAACCGACCGCGCCGATGCAGCTGCCGCCGGACGCCAGCAACGTCAAGCGCCTGGATCCGCTGCTGCCGATCCCGCGCAACGTGGCCGATGATCGCGCCACCGGCGAGTTCGAGGTACCCCGTCCACAGCCGCTGTCGGCCACCGCCGGCATCAGCGATTTCAGCCTGCAGCGCAGCGGCAACAGCCGTTGGGTGCTGGCCCAGCGCTCGCCCGCCGAAGTCTGGCCGGTGACTCGCCAGTTCTTCGAGGACAACGGTTTCCGCATTGCCGAAGAACGTCCGCAGACTGGCGAATTCAACACCACCTGGCAGCGTTTCGACGAGCTGTCGGCCTCCCTCGGCCAGCGCCTGGCCAGCACCTCCAGCAGCCCGGACAGCGAAGTCCGTGTGCGGGTGCGCATGGAGCCCGGCGTGCAGCGCAACACCTCCGAGGTGTATGTGGTCAGCGTCGAGCGTCCGGCCGGCAGCACTGCCGAGCCTGACTTCCCGTCCGCCTCCAGCAACACCGGCACCGACGCCCTGCTGGTCGACGAAATGCTTGCCAGCATGAACCGCAGCGCCGAGAAGGGCGGTTCGGTCTCGCTGCTGGCCGCGCGCGACTTCGATGCCCCGAGCCAGGTCAGCCTGAGCGAGGACGGCAGCGGCAACCCGGTGCTGTTCCTGGGTTCGGACCTGGACCGCGCCTGGTCCGGCGTCGGCCGCGCCCTGGAGCAGGGCGAGTGGCGTGTCGAGGACATCAACCGCAGCCTGGGCCTGTACTACATCAACCTGTCCGAGAAACCCGACGACAAGCAGAAGGAGCCTGGCTTCTTCAGCCGCCTGTTCGGCAGCGAGCCGAGCAAGGAAGAGCGTGAAGCCCGTGCCGAGCGCTACCAGGTGCGCCTGAGCAAGGTCGGCGACAACGTCCAGGTGACCGTCGAGAAGAACATCAACACCGTGGCCCCGGCCGATGTCGCCCGCCGCGTGCTGAGCGCGATCCAGGACCACCTGGGCTAAGTGCGCTTCG
The DNA here is from genome assembly GCF_028369275.1 of Mitsuaria sp. RG. Classification (NCBI taxonomy): domain Bacteria; kingdom Pseudomonadati; phylum Pseudomonadota; class Betaproteobacteria; order Burkholderiales; family Sphaerotilaceae; genus Roseateles; species Mitsuaria sp. RG. The sequence goes on along the minus strand of NZ_JAQMYQ010000030.1, from coordinate 59,430 downwards.
CGGTTCTAGGAAGCGGTAGCCAGGGAAACGGCACGCTCGTCGCCAGTGGTGAAACCTTCATCCTGGTCGACTGCGGCTTCTCCCTGCGCGAGACCGAGCGGCGCCTGGCGCTGCTCGGGGTATCGGCCGCGCAGCTGAGCGCGGTGCTGGTGACCCACGAACATGCCGACCACGTGCATGGGGTGGGGTTGCTCTCGCGCCGCTACAATGTACCGGTCTACCTCAGCCAGGGCACGTTGCGCGGCATGCGCAAGCCGGTCGAGGTGGCCGGTTTTCTCGGTTGTGGCGATGTGCTGCAGATCGGCGATCTCAAGGTCAGCGCGGCACGGGTCGAGCATGACGCCTACGAGCCGCTGCAGTACGTGATCAGTGATGGTCGCCGGCGTTTCGGCATGCTCACCGACCTGGGCAGTTACGACGCCCGGCTGTTGGAGCGCTATCAGGGGCTCGATGCCCTGCTGATCGAGGCCAACCACTGCCGCGACCTGCTGGCCCGTGGGCACTACCCGCACTTTCTAAAGCTGCGGGTCGGCGGCAGCCAGGGACATTTGAACAACCACCAGGCCGCGAGCCTGGTGGCCGAGTTGGGCTGGCAGAACCTGCAGCACCTGGTGCTGGCCCACCTCAGCAGCAAGAATAACCTGCCACATCTGGCCCGCCAGTGCTTCGTCGACGCCCTCGGGTGCGACCCGGACTGGCTCCAGGTGGCGAATCAGGAACATGGGCTCGACTGGCGCCAAATCGCCTAGCCCACCCACTCAAGCAAGCGGAGCCCATCATGGAAAAACGCGACGAACTCTACCGCGGCAAGGCCAAATCGGTTTACCAGACCGACGACGCCGACCGCTTGATCCTGCTGTTCCGTAACGACACCTCGGCGTTCGACGGCAAGCGCATCGAACAACTCGACCGCAAGGGCATGGTGAACAACAAGTTCAATGCCTTCATCATGCAGAAGCTCGAAGAAGCTGGCGTGCCGACCCAGTTCGACAAGCTGCTGGGCGACAACGAGTGCCTGGTGAAGAAGCTCGACATGATCCCGGTCGAGTGCGTGGTACGCAACTACGCCGCCGGCAGCCTGGTCAAGCGCCTGGGCGTGGAGGAGGGCATCAAGCTGGAGCCTTCCACCTTCGAGCTGTTCCTGAAGAACGACGAGAAGGGTGACCCCTTCATCAACGAATCCCACGTTGTCGCTTTCGGCTGGGGCACCGCCGAGCAACTGGTCGAGATGAAGAAGCTGTCGTTGAAGGTCAACGAAGTGCTGAGCAAGCTGTTCGACGACGCAGGCCTGCTGCTGGTCGACTTCAAGCTGGAGTTCGGCGTGTTCCACGGCCAGATCGTCCTGGGCGACGAATTCAGCCCGGACGGCTGCCGCCTGTGGGACAAAGAGACCCGCAAGAAGATGGACAAGGACCGCTTCCGCCAGGGCCTGGGCGACGTGATCGAAGCCTACGAAGAAGTTGCCAAACGCCTGGGCGTGCCGCTGTAAGCGGCGTTTTCACGCAAGCGCCTGATACCACGCGAATTTTTTTCAAAAAAGGTTTGCCAGAAACGAAATCGCTGGTATGATGCGCGCCATTGGAGAGATGCCGGAGTGGTCGAACGGGACGGATTCGAAATCCGTTGTACTGGCAACAGTACCTAGGGTTCAAATCCCTATCTCTCCGCCATACGCGAAGTAGTCGAAGCCCCCGAAAACGTTGAGTTTTCGGGGGCTTCGTCGTTTCAGGGGGGCGCATGAGGGCAGTTTTAGGGCAGATGGAGCGGTTTGCCTTTACTCGTCGGCAGCGATGTGAGCTGAGCCGGGGGCCTCTATCGCGAGTGACGACAGGGGCGGGATAGCGATGTCGCCTTTACCTGTTTGATAGAACGTCACGCTCAGAGCCGCCACCGTTACACCCAGCGCAACAGCGGTAAGCATGGCTCCCCAGATATTCAGCTTCAGACTTCCCAATCGATCGATGTCGCGGCGCACACCTGCGATCGAGTCGTCCAAGCGCTTGTCGCGCTCACTCTGGGCAACGAGAAAACCATCGATTTTCGACGCGATGGCTTCTACCCGAGCGTCCATCTTGATCTCGATGGTCTCGAGCTTGGCGTTGAGTTCGTCACGGGGCAGGTCATTCATGGTTGCGGTACCCATCCTTTTTACTGGCGAGTCATGTCTACCCAGGCTCATGCCTGCTGCATAGAGCCGTTGAAAATAGTTGGCCCAGGGCTCCTGCAGCTGCCTGTCTGGCATATCGTTATGAGGCATCTAGCCCTCCGCTTCGAATAGCGCCTGAGGCACCACGCTCTGCTCCTCCATGGTCTTCGATGCTTTCGGGCATCATCCATACGGCTTGTGGGGCATCTGCAATGTTCTTGATAGTGCTGTCGATGAGGCCGCGATGAGGAGAGACTAGAGCGCTACCTGGTCAGCGGCAATGCTTCGGCGGGCCTGGATGCGCGATTCGGAAATGGACTACTCGCAACAGGGCAGCAGGCTGGCATAGCCAAATGCCACCGTTTGCGTACCTGCCGCGCCTTGTAGAGAATCGCACCCTTTGCCTCGAAAGGATGCGTGCAATGAAGTTCGAAGGGACTTTTCAATACATGGGCAATCACGGGATCGTCTTCAACGTCTCGCAGATCACCCTGACCGACAGTGAGCGCGGACGCCTGCGCGAGCTGCATTTCGGTGAGGCGAGAAGCGCCCATTACGAGGTCAACAGCAAGGTCGTCGAGACCTACGACAGGATGCTGGCCAAGGGGCTGCCCTGCGTGATGAAGATCGGTATCTCCAAGCCTTTGACCCGCCAGCAGGGCGATACTCTCAATGCCCAGCGCACCAAGGTCGCCAACCTTGCCGCCTCGGCGTTCGCCGCCGCCGCGAGTTCTGTAGCATCGCCCTATGTTGGCGTGCCGGTGGGCGCTGGGGTGCGTGCCTATGCCAATGACATCCTGCCCACCTACCATGCCGGCGATGTACTGGTCAGCATCGAGGCGCAGGTCAATGGCGGCATCGGGCCGCAGCACACCACCTCGACCCTGATCATCAAGACCTGAGGGAGACGCCTGTGTCCGAAATTACCTATGCGGTCATCGCCCTGGTGCTTTACGGCCTGTTGGATCGGTTTCTCAGGCCTTACTCGCTGCGCAAGTGGCTCGGGGTGGCGCTGGCGGTGGTCGGTGTCGTTGGTTGCATCGTTGTCAGCCAGGCCCGTTCCTTCGGGTTGGACCTGGGATTGCTGTCGGTGCTTGCCACGGGGGTGGGCGTGGGCCTGTTCGTGAGGCGGCGGCGATTCGAGCAAGTTGGTTGATACGATAAAGATCCTTGCCGGTATCTTGGTTGAGGTTTTTCAAGATGTTCGACGTTAGCGTTGCAGCGCCTATCAGATCGAGCGCCGCCCGCGCGGCGCATCGCGACGCAAGGTGTCGCGAAAGGGCTGCAAAGCAGCCCCGGCAAGTCCAAGCCGAACGCCAATTATCAACACCTTAAAAGGGTTGCTCCTAGAGCGACTCGCGGTTGCCGCTTGCATCTTGGGTAAGCTGATTCGCATCGATGGTCTTGGCGACTTCGCCGATGGCCTGTGTCAGCGCCTGGGCATCATTGCTCTGCATGGCTTCTGCCAGGAAAGCGGCAATTGTTTTGGGGTGGTCGAGGAAGCGGGAGGCCTCGAAGCGGGTGGTGTTGCTCAGTTCCAGGTCAAGGATTGGCATAACGCTAGAATCGGCTTTTCTACTCATCTTCTTTTACCTCGCAGTGCGCATCGAGAATGTCTTCCGCACGCGTGATGTCTTGATCTGCCCGGTGTGGGAAGGTGATTGGACCAAGCGTCAAGCCTGGCGGCACTAAGCTTCGCTTCAAAGCCGTGTCGCCCTGAGGCTAGAGAGCGATTCGGGCGGTTGCAATGCTTTGAAGGAAGGGGACATCCGACTCGGAAAAGGACTACGGGCAGAGGGAAGTCCATGCTTTTCAGTCGGGATAGGCATCAGTCCCAGGGAATCAAGCTATTTCCGGTAAGGGCAATCTGTGTGAACTACGCCAACCTGTAACGTTTTAGCAAGTAGTTCATTGCACTTAGTTGCCGTGCCGACAACTTGTTAGTTGAACCCCGTTAACTAGTGCATCTGTACTAACGCCTTTCGCTCACACCCCCTTTTCCCGTATGATCCGCGCGCCATCAGTTTGATGGTGGATCATGGACTAAAGGATTTTTATGAAAAAGCTGATCAAAGCTACTGTCGCTGTTGCTGTCGTTTCGGGCGTTGCCCTGCTGTCCGGCTGCACCGGCCAGGTCTACAACCAGCCTAAGAACTGCTCGTACGACTATCTGTTCCACCCATCGGTTTCCATCTCCAAGATCATCGGCGGCTGCGGCCCGATCGATAAACTGCCTCAGCAGCAGTAATCTTGGAAATACCCTGATCGGGTCGTTCACGGCCTGATCCAAGACCCCCGACCATGGATGTGGCCGGGGGTTTTTGTTTTCCGGGGCGCGGTGGCTTGTCGCGTGGCAACCTGTCGTCTTGACGCCCCGGCGCGCGTTTGTTTGTGCTGGCAATTCGGTTACAATCCGTAAATCGTTTCAGCCTTGTCGGTCAATCCGACCAAAGGCTGGCGCGTCCAATGTCTCTCTGGCTGCTGAACAATGATCACAACAAGCCTGCGCTGAAGAACATGGAATACCTGGGCCAGCCACAGGCCCACCCTCCGTTCTACTGACTGGAATCGATCAATGTTCAAGAAAGCTGGCAAGACCTTGCTGGGTCTGGCAGTCGCGGCGAGCTTCATGCAAGCGCACGCCGAAGACACCAAGAAAGTCGACGTGCTGCTGGTTGGCGGCGGCATCATGAGTTCCACCCTGGCGGTCTGGCTCAACGAGCTGGAACCGAGCTGGTCGATGGAAATGGTCGAGCGCATGGACGGCGTCGCCGAAGAAAGCTCCAACGGCTGGAACAACGCCGGTACTGGCCACTCCGCGCTGGCCGAGCTGAACTACACCCCGATGGACAAAGATGGCAAGGTCAACATCACCAAGGCCATCGAGATCAACGAGTCGTTCCAGATCTCCCGCCAGTTCTGGTCCTGGCAGGTACGCCAGGGCGTGCTGAAGAACCCGCACTCGTTCATCAACACCACCCCGCACATGAGCTTCGTCTGGGGCGATGACAACATCAAGTTCCTGAAGCAGCGCTACGACGCCCTGCAGGCCAGCCCGCTGTTCCGTTCGATGCAGTACTCGGAAGACCACGCGCAGATCGCCAAGTGGGTCCCGCTGATGATGGAAGGCCGCGATCCAAGCCAGAAGCTGGCCGTGACCTGGAGCCCGATCGGCACCGACGTCAACTTCGGTGAGATCACCCGTCAGTTCGTTGGTCACCTGAAGACCAAAGAGAACTTCGACCTGAAGCTGTCCAGCGAAGTGCAGGACATCACCCGCAACGAAGACGGCTCCTGGCACGTCGAGTACAAGAACCTGAAGGATGGCACCGAGCACGCCACCGACGCCAAGTTCCTGTTCATCGGTGCCGGCGGCGGCGCGCTGAAGCTACTGCAGAAGTCGGGCATCCCGGAAGCCAAGGAATACGCAGGCTTCCCGGTGGGCGGCTCGTTCCTGGTGACCGAGAACCCGACCGTTGCCATGCAGCACATGGCCAAGGCCTACGGCATCGCCTCGACCGGCGCGCCACCCATGTCGGTTCCGCACCTGGACACCCGCGTGCTGGACGGCAAGCGCGTGATCCTGTTCGGGCCATTCGCCACCTTCTCGACCAAGTTCCTGAAGAACGGCTCGTACCTGGACCTGCTGAGCAGCACCACCACCCACAACGTCTGGCCGATGGCCCGTGTCGGCATCGATCAGTACCCGCTGGTCGAGTACCTCGCCGGCCAGCTGATGCAGTCCGACGACGACCGTTTCGCCGCCCTGCAGACCTACTTCCCGAACGCCAAGAAGGAAGACTGGAAACTGTGGCAGGCCGGTCAGCGCGTGCAGATCATCAAGCGTGATGCCGACAAGGGCGGCGTGCTGAAGCTGGGCACCGAGGTCGTGGCTTCCGAAGACCGCACCATCGCCGGCCTGCTGGGCGCCTCGCCAGGTGCCTCGACCGCCGCGCCGATCATGCTCAACGTGCTGGAAACCGTGTTCAAGGAGAAGGTCGCTACCCCTGAGTGGCAGGCCAAGATCAAGGAGATCGTCCCGAGCTACGGTACCAAGCTGAACGATTCGGCCGCCGCCACCCAGAAAGAGTGGGACTACACCGCCGAAGTCCTGCAGCTGGAGAAGCCGCCGGTGATCGACCAGAGCGTCAAGACCAGCGTGGCGCCAGCCGCACCGGTCGAGAGCAAGCCTGCGAACGACATGGCGCTGTAAGGCCAGACGGTTGCCGGACTTGCCCGGCAACACCCACCACGAGCGTCGCCACCGGCGGCCTCGTGGTTTTTTTATGCCTGAGAATCGGGCAAGGGATTGACGCCTACCCCTGTAGGAGCGGCCTTGTGCCGCGAAAGGGCTGCGAAGCGGCCCCAGCATCTCGGCGTTGAGCAACGATCGCCGGGGTCGCAATGCGGCCCTTTCGCGGCACAAGGCCGCTCCTACAGGGATTGCGCAAGGCTTGAGGTTGGCGTGGCCGGGTGCACCTCAACGCTGCTCGAGAATACTGCCCAGCAACCCCGGAAAGCGGCTTTCGAGTTCTTCGCTGCGCAGCGAGTTCATATGCGTGGTGCCGACATTGCGGGTGTGCACCAGCCCGGAATCGCGCAATACGCGAAAGTGATGGGACATGCTCGACTTGGGCCGGCCGCCGTCCAGCTCGCCGCAGCTGGCTTCGGCGACGCCGGCCAGGCGACGGACGATTTCCATGCGCACAGGGTCGCTCAGGGCGTAGAGCAGGCGCTCCAGCGTCAGGTCTTCGGGGTTGGGGTGGGTATAGGCTCGCATGGACGACATGATAACGGGGGTTTCACAAATTGCCATAGTTCGAATATGATCGAACAATCGTATCCAACCCCGTCCCTGGAGTTACCTCATGGCCGCCTTGTTCGAACCCTATACCCTCAAAGATGTCACCCTGCGCAACCGCATTGCCATTCCGCCGATGTGCCAGTACATGGCCGAGAATGGCCTGATCAATGACTGGCACCAGGTGCATTACGCGAGCTTGGCCCGTGGTGGCGCCGGCCTGGTGGTGGTCGAGGCCACCGCGGTGTCCCCGGAAGGGCGCATCACCCCCGGCTGCGCCGGCATCTGGAACGACGCCCAGGCCCAGGCCTTCGTGCCGGTGGTCAAGGCGATCAAGGCTGCCGGTTCCGTGCCAGGCATCCAGATTGCCCACGCCGGCCGCAAGGCCAGTGCCAATCGCCCCTGGGAAGGTGACGACCATATCGCCGCCGACGATGCCCGTGGCTGGGACACCATCGCCCCGTCCGCCATCGCCTTTGGCGGCCACCTGCCGAAAGTGCCCAAGGCCATGACCCTGGACGATATCGCCCGGGTCAAGCAGGACTTCGTCGATGCCGCGCGCCGTGCCCGCGATGCTGGCTTCGAGTGGATCGAACTGCACTTCGCCCATGGCTACCTGGGCCAGAGTTTCTTCTCCGAGCACTCCAACCAGCGTACCGACGCCTATGGGGGCAGCTTCGACAACCGTACGCGTTTCCTGCTGGAAACCCTCGCTGCGGTACGTGAAGTGTGGCCGGAGAACCTGCCGCTGACCGCTCGCTTTGGCGTGGTGGAATACGATGGCCGTGACGAGCAGACCCTGCAGGAGTCCGTTGAACTGGCCCGTCGCTTCAAGGCCGGCGGCCTCGATCTGCTGAGCGTCAGTGTCGGCTTCACCATTCCCCAGACCAACATCCCATGGGGCCCGGCATTCCTGGGGCCGATCGCCGAGCGGGTGCGCCGCGAGGCGAAGCTGCCGGTGACCTCGGCCTGGGGCTTTGGCACGCCGGAGCTGGCCGAGGGCGCGTTGCAGGCCAACCAGCTCGACCTGGTGTCGGTGGGGCGTGCGCACCTGGCCGACCCGCACTGGCCGTATGCTGCAGCCAAGGCCCTGGGCGTGGACAAGGCGGCGTGGACGCTGCCGGCGCCTTATGCGCATTGGTTGGAGCGTTATCGCTGATATCGCATGGGGCCGCTCTGCGGCCCTTTCGCGGCACAAGGCCGCTCCTACACGGAACGCATCCCCCTGTAGGAGCGGCCTTGTGCCGCGAAAGGGGCGCAAAGCGCCCCCCGGCAATCTCAGAACCGATCCAACCGGTATGCCTGTTCCACCTCGCCCCCCCCATCCAACCGCCCCACCCACTCCGCCGTCACCGCCGCCTGGGTCAACCCCAGGTGCTGATGCCCGAACGCCAGCAGCACCTTGCCATCGGCCACCCGGTCGATCACCGGCAGCGAATCCGGCAACGAAGGCCGGAACCCCATCCACGGCGTTGCCCCCTCGGCATCCAGCTCACGCCGGAACAAGCCCTTGCTCAACCGATGCAGTTGCCATGCCCGCTGCATGCTCGGCGGCGCCTCGAGCCCGGCGAATTCCACCGTGCCGGCCAGGCGCAGGCCGTCGGCCATGGGCGTCATGATGAACTTGCGCTCCAGCGAGGTGACGGCGAATGGTAGGCGCTGGTGTTCCGCCGGCAGCATCAGGTGGTAGCCGCGCTCGGTATCCAGCGGTACCTGCCGACCGGTCAGGGCGGCCGTGAGCCTGGCCGAATGTGCCCCGGCACTGATCAACACCTGGCGGGCCTCGAGGGTGCCCTGGTCGCTGGCAAGGGTGATGCCCTGGCCATGCACCCGGCCGCCATCGACCTCGGCATGCAGGAAGCGCACGCCGCTGGCCCTGGCGGCGCTGAACAGGTCGCAGACCACCTGATAGGGGTCGAGGAAGTGACCGGTGCGCGGGAAGAACAGGCCGCCCAGGATCGACGGACTCAACTGCGGCGCCGCTTCGCTTACCGCCTCGGCCGACCACAGGTCCACGGGCACGGCCTGTGCCTGCAGGCGGGCGCGCAATGCCGCGAGCGCCTGGCGCGATTCGTGGCGTTCGAACACCAGCAGCGAACCGTCTTCCTTGAGCAGGTGGCTGCGGTCGATGGATGCAAGCAGCCGTTGCCAGGCGCCGAGGCTGCTTTCATTCAGCGCACGAAGGCCCGCCACGCTGCGCTGGAATGGCGCCGGTCGCAGGTTGAGCAGCAGGCGGGTGAACCAGGGCAGGGCCCGTGGCAGGTACTTCCAGTCCAGGCGCAGCGGGCCCATCGGGTCCAGCAGCATGGCCGGCAGGCGCTTGAGAAGCGACAGGTCGGCGATGGGAAACACCTGCTCGGTGGCCAGGTGCCCGGCATTGCCAAACGAAGCGCCGTGGCCTGGCGCCTGGCGATCGATCAGCAGCACCCGGCGGCCCTGGCGGGCCAGCTGCAGGGCGCAGGCGACGCCGACAATGCCGGCGCCGACCACGGCGATATCCGTGTCAGTGGCGGTCATGATTCAGCCTTCCCGCCGGCCATCGAGCAAGCGGCGCAGGTGCAGCGGGTTGCCCTGTTGCAGCGCATCGGGCAGCAGAGCATCGGGGAAGTCCTGGTAGCACACCGGGCGCAGGAAACGCAGGATCGCCGCAGTGCCTACCGAGGTGCCGCGGGTGTCGGAGGTGGCCGGGAACGGGCCGCCGTGGACCATCGCGTCGCACACCTCGACCCCGGTCGGCCAGCCGTTGACCAGAATCCGCCCGGTCTTGCGTTCGAGGGTAGGCAGCAGCTGGCGGGCGCAGTCGAGGTCGGCGGCGTCCAGGTGCAGGGTGGCGGTCAGCTGCCCTTCCAGGTGTTCGGCGACTTGGCGGACCTGTTCATCGCTGTCGCAAGCGACCAGCAGCGAGGCGGAGCCGAATACTTCGGCCTGCAGTGCCGGGTCGGCGAGAAACGCCTGGGCCGAGGTAACGAACAGGTGCGCCTGGCATTGGTTCGGGCCTTGATGGGGCTGACCGCTGGCGATCTGTCGGGCATTGCGGTTCTCAGCCAGTGCGGCGACGCCATTGGCATAGGCGCTGGCAATGCCGGGTGTGAGCATGGTCTGCGCCGCAGTTTGCCGGACATGCTCGGCGGCAGCATTGATGAAGCGTTCGAGGGCCGGCCCCTGACGGGCGATCAGCAGCCCGGGGTTGGTACAGAACTGGCCGGCGCCTTGGGTCAGTGAAGCGACGAAGGCTTGCGCCAGAGGTTCCGCTCGGGCTTGCAGGGCGGCTTCGAAGAGGAACACCGGGTTGATCGAGCTCATTTCGGCATAGACGGGGATTGGCTCCGGACGTGCCTGGGCGGCCTGGCACAAGGCGAGGCCGCCGCTGCGCGAGCCGGTGAAGCCGACGGCCTTGATGCGCGGGTCGCTGACCAGACCGATACCGGCCTCACGGCCGGCGCCGTACAGCAGTGAGAACACGCCTTCGGGCAGCTCGCACTGCGCGACCGCCCGAGCCACGGCCTGGCCTACCAGTTCGCTGGTGCCGGGGTGCGCGCCATGAGCCTTGACCACCACCGGACAACCGGCGGCCAGTGCCGAGGCGGTGTCGCCGCCGGCCACCGAGAAGGCCAGCGGGAAATTGCTGGCGCCGAACACCGCCACCGGGCCCAGGGCAACCTGTCGTTGGCGCAGGTCGGGGCGTGGCAGTGGCTGGCGCTCGGGCAGGGCGTTGTCCACCCGTACATCCAGCCATTCACCGGCCCGTACCACGCAAGCGAAAGTGCGCAGTTGCGCGCAGGTGCGGCCGCGCTCGCCCAGCAGTCGAGCCTTGGGCAGGCCGGTTTCGGCATTGGCGCGGTCGATCAGGGCATCGCCCAGGGCTTCGATCTGCTCGGCGATGGTGTCGAGAAAGTGGGCACGTTGTTCGAGGGTGGTTTCGCGGTAGGCATCGAAGGCTGCCCAGGCCAGGGTGCAGGCCTGGGTTACCTGCTCGGCGCTGGCGCCGACGTAGGCGGGTTCTAGGGCCTGGTTGCTGGCCGGATCGATGGCGCGGATCGGTGCTTCGGTGCCGACCACGGAGCGTTGGCCGATTAGCAGGTTGCCGGTGAGGGGCATGAGGACATCCTTTGGAATTAAATTCAGACTCAAGGGCGTACCGCAGCCCTGTGGGAGCGGGTTTACCCGCGAAACAAGCAACTCGGTGCATGGCACCGGCCTTGCCGGTGTTCGCGGGTGAACCCGCTCCCACAGGGGGGGCGGGCTGTCCTCGATATCAAGCCTGGTTCTGCTCGGCCGACCAGCTGGCGTACCAGGTGCGGAACAGCGCGTACTGCTGTTCGGCGTAGTGGCGCTGGGCGTCGGTGAGGGCGTCGGTTTCGTTGAAGTGCAGGCGGTACTCGGTGTCGCCGTTGAGCACCATCAGGTGCTTGTAGTACAGCACCAGGTCGCAGCCTTCATCGAACGACGACAGCACCGCCAGCGCCGATTCCAGCTCCCGGGCCTGGCGTCGGGCCTTGGCATCACCCTTGGCGGCGCGCTTGCTCAAGCTGACCAGTTGCAGCACTTCGCGCGGCAGCGCGTTGCCGATGCCGGTGATGGCGCCGGTGGCGTTGCAGTTGACGAAACCATGCACCACTTGCGTGTCGACGCCGACCATCAGGGTCACGTCATCGTCCTGGGAGGTGATGTGTTCGGCGGCATAGCGCAGGTCGGCGGCGCCGCCGAACTCCTTGAAACCGATCAGGTTGGGGTACTCGCGACGCAGGGCGAAGAACAGGTCGGCGCGGGTGGCGAAACCGTAGTAGGGGCTGTTGTAGATCACCGCCGGCAGCTTCGGCGCGGCGCCGAGAATGGCCGAGAAGTGATGCTGCTGGGCGGTCAGCGAGGCGCCGCGGGACAGCACCCGGGGGATGACCATCAGGCCGGCGGCGCCGACCTTGGCGGCGTGGGCAGCGTGGGACACCGCTTCACGGGTGTTCACCGCGCCGGTGCCGACGATGGTCGGGATGCCGGCGGCCACCAGGCGCGCCACGCCCTCCTGGCGCTCGGCCTCGGTCAGCAGCGGCCAGTCGCCCATCGAGCCGCAGTACACCACCGCGCTCATGCCGGCGTCGATCAGTTCGCGGCCCTTGCGCACCAGGGCGTCGAAGTCCGGCTTGCGCGCGGCGGTGCAGGGGGTCATCAGGGCGGGCATGGTGCCGGTGAAGATGTTGTCGGTCATTGTTGTCACTCCTGGCGGTATTCAGTGGGAAATGAAGGGGTCAGATGCCCCAGGCGAACGGATCCTGCTCGTCGATCAGCAGGGTGCTGTCGGCGGTCATGTGGGCGCGGCCGGTGATGAACGGGCGAATGCGTTCGCCGTCGCGCTCGTAGCGGCCGTGGAACTGGCTGCCGGTGATGCTGGCCTGGACCCAGGGCTGGCCTTCGGCGAGCTTGCCGTCGGCGGCCAGGCACGCCAGCTTGGCGCTTGTGCCGGTGCCGCAGGGCGAGCGGTCGTAGGCCTTGCCGGGGCACATGACGAAGTTGCGGCTGTCGGCGTTGGCGTCGTCGGCGAACAGCTCGACATGGTCGATCGGGGCACCGTGTTCACCGGTGATGCCCTGGGCCTCGAGGGCCTTGAGCAGGGCCCAGGTGTAGTCGGTGAGGGCTTCGCGGTTGTCCAGTTCGATGCGCTGGCCGTGGTCGGAAACCAGGAAGAACCAGTTGCCGCCCCAGGCGATGTCGCCACGCACCAGGCCATGGCCCGGCACGTCCACCGCCACCTGCCGGCGGTAGCGGTAGGATGGTACGTTGCCGACGGTGACGGCGCCGTCGTCATGCAGGGTGGCGCTGACCTGGCCGACCGGCGTGTCGATCTTGTGCACCCCCGGTTCGATCAGGCCCAGGTGGTGCAGCGAGGCGACCAGGCCGATGGTGCCGTGGCCGCACATGCTCAGGTAGCCGGCGTTGTTGAAGAAAATCACCCCGCAGGTGGCATCCGCAGAGATTGGCGGGCAGTACAGCGCGCCCACCAGCACATCGTTGCCGCGAGGCTCCAGCAGGCAGGCGCGGCGCCAGTGGTCGTGCAGCTCGCGCAGTTCGTCACGCTGTTCGGCCATGCTGCGGCCGTGCAGGGTCGGAAAGCCTTTCATCACCAGGCGGGTCGGTTCGCCGCCGGTGTGGGAGTCGATGACGTGAATCTCTTTCATAGGTCAGTTCGTTCCAAAGTGTGGGGCAATCATGGGAGCGGGCTTGCCCCGCGATGAGGCCGCTTGCCCTGAATCGCGGGGCAAGCCCGCTCCCACGAGTTCCCGTCAGTTCTCAGGAGGCCAGTGCAGCCGGCTCGTGCCCGCGATTGGCTTCGGTACCCGCTTCGCTTTCATCCTCGCCATCGAGCCGCACCAGCCGGGCCGGCACGCCGGTGGCCGCGCCCCAGTAGTAGATGCCCAGGGCACTGGCGGCGACGATCACGGTGTCCAGCGGATGGCCGATCACACCCAGGCCGCCGAAGCTGCCCAGCCAGGACAGGAAAATGGTCACGGCGTAGAAGCCGATCAGCCAGGCCGACGAGCGCACCTGTTGGCCCAGCGACAGGTGTTCGGTGGGGACGAAGCGGCGGCACAGCAGGTACAGCACGAACATCACGATCTGCAGCGCCAGCAGCCAGGACACGGTGTTCCAGCCCGACCAGTAGACGATCAGCGCGGCGATGATGAACGACAGCGGGCCGAGCACGCCCATGCCCTTGACCCGGAACGGCCGGGACATGTCCGGGGCGTTGCGGCGCAAGGCGGCGACCGACACCGGGGCCACCGCGTAGCTCAGCACCAGGGCGGCGGACACCACGTTGATCAGCGCTTCCCAGGACGGGAACGGTAGGGTCCAGAACACCGCCAGGCCGAAGGTCAGCCACAGCGCCGGGCGCGGAATGCCGGACTGCTCGTCGATGCGGGTGAAGTACTTGAAGAAGGTGCCGGTCTGCGCCCAGCCATAGATTACCCGTGGGGTGGCATTCATATAGATGTTGCCGCAGCCGCTGGGCGAGATCACCGCGTCAGCCACCACCAGGTAGGCCAGCCAGCCGACGCCCAGGGCCAGGGCGATGTCACGGTAGGGCAGGGCCAGCTCCTTGGTCACTCCGGCCCAGCCGTTGGCAATCATCTCGGTCGGCACGCTGCCGAGGAACGCCAGTTGCAGCAGGGCATAGATCGCGGTGGACAGCAGCACCGAGAGAATCAGCGCGATAGGGATGGTGCGCTGCGGGTTCTTCACCTCGCTGGCCACCGAGATGATCGGCGTAAGCCCCAGGTAGGCGAAGATGATGCCGCCGGCCGACACCGCCATCTCAACGCCGGACAGGCCGAACGGCGCGAAACCCTGGACCTCGAAGTTCTCCGGTTTGAAGAAGGTGAACAGCACGCCGATCACCAGCAGCGGCACGATGAACTTGAACACGCTGACCAGGTTGTTGGCCTTGGCGAAGGTCTTCACGCTGCGGTAGTTGAGCAGGAAGAACAATCCGAGCAGGGCGAACTGCACCAACCAGCCGAGCACCGTAGGGTCGCTGGAGCCGGTCTTGGTCAAGGCCGGGAACCAGGCTGCGGCGTACTGGCGCGAGGCGACCACCTCGATGGCGATCAGGCTGGAGAAGGCGATCAGGGTAATGAAACCCATCAGGTAGCCCAGCAGCGGGCCGTGGGAATACACCGGGTAGCGCACCACGCCGCCGGCCCGTGGCAGGGCGGCGCCGAGCTCGCAGTAGACGATGCCCAGCAGCAGCACCGCAAAGCCGCCGAGGAACCAGGAGAGGATGCCGGCCGGGCCGGCGATGGCCGAGACGTGGCTGGCGGCGAACAGCCAGCCGGAGCCGAAGATGGCGCCCAGGCCGATGAAGGTGAGGTCCAGCAGGGACAGCTGTTTCTTGAATTTGCCTGACATGGTTGCGCCTTTTTGTAGGTTTTGGATAGGCAGGTCTGATGTCACGATGCGGCGGCATGCGCCGCGTTCTTGTAGGTCATGGGGCGGCTTGCGTGGGGCATAGAGTGGACCGATCGGGGCCGGGGTTCTTGATGGTTTTCTGCAAGGTGGGTGACGAAATCGGCATAGTCGAAGAAAAGACTGGCGAGCTGGGGCGGTGGCTGGATAGGCTGGATTGCATAGCCGGCAAGGGCTGGAGAGATGCAGTGGCAATACCGGCCTCTTCGCGGGGCAAGCCCGCTCCTACAGGTATTGCGCTTGCTTCAAGATCGGCGCGATCCCTGTAGGAGCGGGCTTGCCCCGCGAAGAGGCCGGCCCTGCCACCGGAGACCTGATTGAATGTCACACGACTCACTGGCAACCCTGTACCAGACCCTCGACCAGCACCGCCCCGAATCCCTCGAGGCCCTGCTCACCGGTGTGGTCTGGCTGCTGCCCATGCTCGACGTGATCGCCAATGCGGCGATCTTCATCAAGGACGACCAGGCCCGCTACGTCCTGGCCAACCGCACACTGGTCCAGCGCTGCGGTCTGAAGCACCTGCAACCGCTGCTGGGCAAGACCAGCGCCGAGGTGTTCCCGGCGCGCCTGGGCCCCGGCTACACCGAGCAGGATCGACGGGTGCTGGAGCAGGGCCTGGTGCTGGAGGACCAGCTGGAGTTGCACCTGTACGGCAGCCGCGAACCGGGCTGGTGCCTGACCCACAAGCGTCCGCTGTACGATCCGGCGGGGACGATCATCGGCCTGGTGGGCATTTCCGTCGACCTGCAGTCAGCCGCCGACACCCACCCCGCCTACCAGCGCCTGGCGGCGGTGGATGCGCATATCCGCGCGCATTTCCACCAGCCGATCAGCATGGGCGAGCTGACCCGCATCGCCGGGATCTCGGTGGCGCAGCTGGAACGCTACTGCAAGCGGGTGTTCCACCTCACTCCCCGGCAGATGATCCACAAGGCCCGCCTGGAGCATGCGCACCAGTTGCTGCACAGCGACCTGCCGATCATCGAGGTGGCCCTGCGCTGCGGCTACACCGACCACAGCGCCTTCAGCCGGCAGTTCAGGCAACTGACCGGGTTCACCCCGCGGCAGTACCGGATGGCAACGAATTAAAGGTCGATGCATAAATGCATTGATTTATTATGCTTTTATGCATATATTGGGTTTCAACGCTACTCAGTAGCGTGCATAAACTCAATCGATACAGGATGTTCACGATGACAACCGCTTACACCGCCAAGAATTCCCTGCCTTTTGCAGCGCTACCCACTACCGATGGTGTCGTTCAGTACTTTCGTGCGACCAGCACCAACGTAGCGGATGCGTCCTATGCTCCCGATGGTCTGGCAGCCGCGCCGATCTACGGCCTCGGTGGCCAGCTGTTGCAAGGCAACGAGATTGTCGCTGGCGGCAATGTGACGCTGGTTTCCTACCTCGGTCCACTGCTCAACCAGGGGGCCCTGTGCTGGATCCTGCTGAACTGCGAGGGTGGTGCCCAGCAGGTGGCCAATGCCACGCATAGCCAGCATGCCGTGACGCTTGGCCAGATCATCGGATTCTCCGGAGCCGCGCCTGGTGACATCAAGTTCTCCGCAGCCAACGAGGCGCCGGTGGGCTGGCTGAAGGCCGATGGGGCATTGGTGTCTCGCGCCGAGCATGGCGCATTGTTCGCCGCCATCGGCACCACCTATGGCGCTGGCGATGGTGTCACGACCTTCGGTCTGCCTGACCTGCGCGGTGAGTTCATCCGTGGCTTCGATGACGGCCGTGGGGTAGACCAAGGCCGGGCGTTCGGCTCCTGGCAGAAGGGCAGCCTCTACCCTTACGACACCACCGAGAACATAGCCAACGGCGTCTGGAGTGCATCCACCACGCAGAACACAGGTCCCGCTTCGCAAGTCGCGATGGGCGTCGATGCCTACTCCACCGACGAGTATTCGACCATTTCGCTGGGTGGGGTCGATGCGCGGGTCAACTATGCATTGCCAGGTCTGTTCGGTGACCGTGGTTACTCCGGGATCACCCGCCCACGCAACATGGCCATGCTCGCATTGATCAAGTGCTGATCACTTGCTGCTGAACAGGGCACGCGCCTCGTCGAAACACTGCTCGGCGATGGCCGAGCGCGGCTCGCTGCGGCGCAGCAGCAGGCCGACCGGGCTGTGGATGCTGGCTTCCTGCACCGGGATGATGCGCATGTGCTTGCTGAGGTCTTCCAGGCCGCAGTCCAGCGGCATGATCGCGCAGCACACGCCGGTGTTGATCGCCTGGATCAGCTGGAAAGTCGAGTCGCTCTCGAGCACGGCATTGGGCGCAAGGCCCCGGCTGCGCAAGCTCAGGTCGAGGGACTGGCGGTAGTGCATGCCCTTGCTCAGCAGGCCCAGCGGCAGCTCGCCGAGGTCTTCCCAGCGCAGGCTATCGGCCTCGAACTGGAAGTGCCGGGTGTCGTGCAGCAGGCCCATGGTGGTGGTGCTCAGCTCGATCACTTCGAAGAAGCTGGTGTTGACCTGGTCGAGGTAGCAGATGCCCAGGTCGAGCTGGTTGCGGCTCAGGCCGTCGATCACCTGCTCGGAGCTCAGCGACGACAGCTGGAAGTGCAGCTCGGGGTACTTCTCGCGCAGCGGCATCAGCAGTTGCATGGGGTTGAAGCTGGCCAGCGGCACGGTGCCCAGGCGCAGGCTGCCGACCACCTGGCCGCGGCAGCTGGCGGCCTCGGCCTGCAGGCCGTCATGGGCGGCGAGCAGGGTGCGGGCCCAGGCCAGGATGCGCTCGCCGGCTTCGGTGAAACCTTCGAAGCGCTGGCCGCGCTTGACCAGCACCAGGTCCAGTTCGTCCTCGAGGTTGCGCAGGCGCATGGACAGGGTCGGCTGGGTAATGTGGCACAGCGCCGCGGCCTGGCCGAAGTGGCGGGTCTGGTCGAGGGCGATGAGGAACTTGAGCTGTTTGATGTCCATGGTGCGGCCTGGGGTTGCGGGGTGGGTAGACCTTAACCAAGAGTGAAGCACCTGGCTAATCCTTGATGAACATTTCACCGACCCGGTAGCGGGGCCGAGATCGGCGATAGAAATCGTCGATCACCCGGTACGCCCTATCGATTGGACGCTGCCGGGGCTTGTCTCTAACGTGGCCGCGAAGCCAATCCTGGAGCAAAGGCCATGAGCGTGAAACCGGACGCGGTGTTCGTACCGCTGAACATCGCGGTGCTGACCGTCAGCGACACCCGCACCTACGACACCGACACCTCCGGCGAGCTGCTGGCCAGCCGCGCCGTCGGCGTGGGCCACCGCCTGGTGGCGCGGGAGCTGCTCAAGGACGACCTGTACAAGATCCGCGCCCAGGTCGCCACCTGGATCGCCGACGACCAGGTGCAGGTGGTGCTGATCACTGGCGGCACCGGTTTTACCGGGCGCGACAGCACGCCGGAGGCAGTGGACTGCCTGCTGGACAAGCGCATCGATGGGTTCGGCGAGCTGTTCCGTGCACTGTCGATCCTCGATATCGGCACCTCGACCGTGCAGAGCCGGGCCTTGGCAGGCATGGCCAACGGCACCCTGGTGTGCTGCCTGCCGGGTTCGACCGGCGCCTGTCGCACGGCCTGGGAAGGTATCCTGGCCGAGCAGCTGGATGCACGGCACCGGCCTTGCAACTTTGTCGCGCACCTCAAACCAATCGGGGTCTGCGAAAGCCGCGGTTGACCTCAGGAACCCCATCGCGGGGCAAGCCCGCTCCCACGCTGATCTCATATCAGCACACACAGGCTGGCGTGGGAGCGGCGGTGCGCCGATGCGACTTGCCCCGCGATGAGACTTCAACTCAACACATGATCCACCGGCACCAACGCCGGTGGCAGCGGCTCATGCCCCAACGCCGCCAGGACATCGCGTTCGACGGTGCGCACCAGCGCATCGGTCGGCAGATCGTTCTCGTCCCGGCCGAACGGGTCCTCCAGCTCGTTGCCGATCGCATCCAGGCCGAAGAACGTGTAGCTGACGATGGTGGTGAACAGCGGTGCCAGCCAGCCCAGGGGTTCTGCCAGGGCAAACGGCAGCAGCAGGCAAAAGATGTAGATGGTGCGGTGCAGCAGCAGGGTGTAGGGGAACGGCAGCGGCGTGCCCTTGATTCGCTCGCAGGTGGCCTGCACATCCGACAGGCCGGCTAGGCGCTGCTCCAGGAGGGTGTAGCGGAACTCGCTGATCGCGCCGTCCTTCGCCAACCGTGAGCACTGGGCACCGATATCGCGCAGGATACCGTCGCACACGTTGTGCGCGGTGATCGGCGCGTCCTCGGCCAGCCAGGTGCGCGCCAAGGGCAGTTCGTCTTCGTTGCGCAGCCGGGCATTGAGGGCATGGGCGAACCCACACAGGCCGCGCAGCATCTGCGCGCGCAGCTGCTGGTCCTCGATCGCCACGCTTTCGCGCACGAACGAGCGCACCTCGATGATCATCCGTCCCCAGGCCTTGCGGCCCTCCCACCAGCGGTCGTAGCAGGCGTTGTTGCGAAAGCTCATGAAGATCGACAGCGACAGCCCCAGCAGGGTGAAGGGCGTGGCGCTGACCGGGTAGAACAGCGCCGGGTAGTGCCGCTCGACCAGCACGATCAGCGCAGCCAGCAAGGTCACCGCCAGGCAGCGCAAGGCGATACGCTGGACAATCGAGCCCTTGAGGGTGAACAGCACGCGCAGCATGTCGGGGCGTGAGTGGACGATCAAGACGGTTCCAGAGGCGGCCGATCAGCCGCCGGTCATGTTCATGAAGCGCAGGATCTGCACCTCGCCGCCCACTTCGAAGTGGTGGCGGTAGGGCTTGAGCTGCATGGCGTCGCGCAAGGCCTTCTCCAGGCGGGCGCTGTCGCCGGGGTGTTGGCGCAGGACCTGCTTGAGGTCCACCGAGTGCTCGTTGCCCAGGCACAGCAGCAGGCGGCCTTCGACGGTCAGGCGCACGCGGTTGCAGGTGGCGCAGAAGTTGTGGCTGTGCGGCGAGATGAAGCCGACCCGGGTATCGGGGGCTTCGGCCAGGCGCCAGTAGCGCGCCGGGCCCTGGGAGGATTCGGCTGACTCGACCAGGGTGAAGTGCTCGGCCAGGCGGGCGCGCACGTCGTCGCTGGAGCAGAAGGACTCGCCGCGCTCGTGCTCGCTGATGACGCCCAGAGGCATTTCTTCGATAAAGGAGATGTCCAGCTCGCGGTCGATGGCGAAGCGCACCAAGTCGACGATTTCGTGGTCGTTGCGGCCCTTGAGCACCACCGCGTTGAGCTTGGTGCGGCGAAAGCCCGCGGCGCGCGCGGCATCGATCCCCGCGATCACCTGCTTGAGGTCGCCAGTGCGGGTCAGGGCACGAAAGCGCTCGGGGTCAAGGCTGTCGAGGCTGATGTTCAGGCGCGAGACGCCGGCATCGAACAGCGGCTGGGCCAGGCGGCCGAGCTGCGAGCCATTGCTGGTCAGGCACAGTTCGCGCAGGCCGGGCAGGGCGGCGATGCGCTCACACAGCCCGACGATGCCCTGGCGCACCAAGGGCTCGCCACCGGTCAGGCGGATCTTGCGGGTGCCCAGGGCGACGAAGCGCTCGGCGACCAGGTACAGCTCCTCGAGGCTGAGAATCTGCTGGCGCGGCAGGAACTGCATGTCTTCGGCCATGCAATAGACGCAACGAAAATCGCAGCGGTCGGTGACCGACATCCGCAGGTAATCGACTTTGCGGTTGAAACCGTCGATCAGGGCCTGGGGGTTCTTTTCCACGTTCGCGCTCGACCTGTGCAGTGGCTGGGGGCGGCGAAAGGCCGCAGACAAGGTTCAAGCTATAACCTGCGCCCAGTGACGTCAAATTGCTTTCCCCGACCGTTCGATCAGTCTCGTCTATCACGGCTGCAGGCCACGGAGCTCAAGGGCTATACCGGGTGATCGAGACGGTTTATCACGCTGTCATTTATTTCGATTGGACGCACTGGGAGCGGCTTCTTAGGCTGGAAAAAACACCGTGCGGAGAAGCGCAGCATGAGCCAGGACGAACACATCAGGGACTACAAGGGGCCGGCCGCCGGCTGGGGCGCGCTCAAAAGCGTGACCAAGAGCTGGCTGGGCAGCGAGAACGCCTTCAAGAACCTGCGGGCCATGCTCAAGACCAACCAGAACGGCGGTTTCGACTGCCCGGGCTGTGCCTGGGGCGAGTCGCCGGAAAGTGACATGGTCAAGTTCTGCGAGAACGGCGCCAAGGCGGTCAACTGGGAGGCCACCGGTCGCTCGGTGGATCCGGCGTTCTTCGCCCGCTACAGCGTCAGCGCCTTGCTCGAGCAGACCGACTACTGGCTCGAATACCAAGGGCGGATCACCCACCCGATGCGCTACGACGCGGCCACCGATCATTACGTCGAAACCAGCTGGGACGAGGCGTTCGCCCTGATCGCCCGGCACCTCAACGGCCTCGAGTCGCCGGACCAGGCCGAGTTCTACACCTCGGGTCGGGCCAGCAACGAGGCGGCGTTCCTCTACCAGTTGTTCGTGCGCGCCTATGGCACCAACAACTTCCCCGACTGCTCGAACATGTGCCACGAGGCCAGTGGCGTCGGCATGGCCGAAACCCTCGGCGTGGGCAAGGGCACCGTGGTGTTCCATGACCTGGAGCTGGCCGATGCGATCTTCGTCATCGGCCAGAACCCTGGCACCAACCACCCGCGCATGCTCGAACCGCTGCGCGAGGCGGTCAAGCGCGGCGCCCAGGTGGTCTGCTTCAACCCGCTCAAGGAGCGGGGCCTGGAGCGCTTCCAGCACCCGCAGCACCCGTTCGAGATGCTCAGCAACGGCTCCGAACCGACCAACACCGCCTACTTCCGTCCAGCACTGGGCGGCGACATGGCGGCCATGCGCGGGATCGCCAAGTTCCTCCTGCAGTGGGAGCGCGAGGCGCAGTTGAACGATGAGCCACCCGTGTTCGATCACGCATTCATTGCCGAGCACACCAGCGGTGTCGAGGATTACCTGACGCTGGTTGATACCACGCCGTGGGAACACATCATCGAGCAGTCTGGCCTGAGCAAGGCCGAGATCGAGCTGGCCGCGCGCATGTACCGCAAGGCCGAGCGGGTGATCATGTGCTGGGCCATGGGCGTGACCCAGCACCGCCATTCGGTGCCGACCGTGCAGGAAATCGTCAACCTGCAGCTGTTGCGCGGCAACGTCGGCAAGCCAGGTGCCGGCCTGTCGCCGGTGCGTGGCCACAGCAACGTGCAGGGCGACCGCACCATGGGTATCGACGAGAAGCCCAAGGCGGCGCTGCTCGATGCACTCGAGAAACGCTTCCAGTTCAAGGTACCTCGCGAGCATGGCCACAATGCGGTGCTGGCGATCCAGGCCATGGAGGAGAGACGGGCCAAGGTGTTCATTGCCCTGGGCGGCAACTTCGCCCAGGCGACTCCGGACACTCCGCGTACCCACGCGGCGCTGCGCAACTGCGAACTGACCGTGCAGATTTCCACCAAGCTCAACCGCTCGCACCTGGTGACTGGGCGTGATGCGTTGATCCTGCCGTGCCTGGGCCGCACCGAGATCGACATCCAGGCCGAAGGGCCGCAAGGCGTCACCGTGGAAGACACCTTCAGCATGGTGCATATCTCCCATGGCCAGCTGAAACCGCGCTCGCCGCTCCTGCGCTCGGAGCCGGCCATCGTCGCCGGCATGGCCAAGGCCACCTTGGGCAGCAAGCCGATTGACTGGGACTACGCGATTGCCGACTACGCTCGCATCCGCAGCATGATCGCCGACGTCATCCCGGGCTTCAGCGAATTCAACGAGCGCCTGCAGCATCCGGGTGGCTTCCACCTGGGCAACAATGCTGCGGACCGTAATTTCCGCACCGCCACCGGCAAGGCGCGGTTCACCGCGAACGTGCTGCCCGAGCAGTTGGTCAACGCCCAGGTGCTGGCCCGTGGCGACAAACCCGACCTGATTCTGCAGACCCTGCGTTCCCACGACCAGTACAACACCACGTTGTACGGGCTGGACGACCGCTACCGTGGGGTGTTCGGCCTGCGCGAGGTGGTGTTCGTCAATGAGGCGGACATCCGCCGGCTGGGCTTCGAGCCGGGCGAGCAGGTGGACCTGGTGTCGCTCTGGGAGGATGGTCGCGAGCGGCGGGTCTCGGGGTTCCGCCTGGTGGCCTATGACGTGCCGCAAGGCCAGGCGGCGGCCTACTATCCGGAGACCAACCCGCTGGTGCCGCTGGAGAGTTATGGCGAGGGGACCTATACGCCGACCTCGAAGTTCGTGGCGATCAAGCTGGAGAAGGCCAGGGCCGGGAACCGGATCGAGGCGATCACCACGGAGGTGTAGGAGCGGCCTTGTGCCGCGAAAGGGCTGCGTAGCAGCCCCGACAATCTCACATGATGCCGAAAACCCGGGGGCGCTGCGCGCCCCTTTCGCGGCACAAGGCCGCTCCTACAGAAGAGGGGCGCGCTGTTGCACTTTCAGCGACGTACCGGATACGCCGTGGTGTACTTCATCTGCTCCATGGCAAAGCTGGAGGTGATGTTCGACAGCCCGTCGGTGCTGGTAATCAGCTTCTTGTAGAAGCGGTCGTAAGCGGCGATGTCGCCCACCACCACCCGCAGCATGTAGTCCCAGTCACCGGACATGCGGTACACCTCCATCACCTCCTCGAATGCCGTCACCGTGGCGGCGAACTGCGCCAGCCAGGCGCTGTCGTGGCGCTGGGTCTTGAGCTGGACGAACACCGTCAGGCCCAGGCCCAGGCGCTCGGGGTCGAGCAGGGCGACGCGGCCGCGGATGTAGCCTTCCTCTTCCAGGCGCTTGACCCGCTTCCAGCACGGCGTGGTAGACAGGTTGACCGCCTCGGCCAGGTCCTTGAGGGACAGCGACGCATCACGTTGGAGCAGGGTGAGGATGTGCTGGTCGAAATTGTCCATGGCGTCATCTGGCAGGTTTGAGGGAAAGTTTTCCAAGGTTAGCCGTACGAGGCGAACGTTGAAAGCCTTTCGGCTGGTTCTTCGACAGCAACGTTCTGTTGGCGCCCGGGCCTTGCGGATATGAGATAGTGGCGGTTTTCCATCCTCAGTCAATGGACCCGACCATGTCCGACAAACCGCGCAATTTCGCCACCCGCACCATCCACGCCGGTGAGCAGTCCAGCGTCGCCGACAACGCCATCTTCCCGGCCATCGTCACTTCCAGCTCGTTCATCAAGCGCGGCCTGGACGACAACCCCGAATACGCCTACAGCCGTGTCAGCAACCCGACCCGGCACGCCTACGAGACCTGCGTGGCCGCACTGGAGGAGGGCGTCGGCGCGGTCGCCTGCGCCTCGGGCGTCAGCGCCACCGCCACGGTGCTCGAGCTGCTGTCCAAGGACGCCCACGTGGTGGTGATGAACGGTGTCTACGGCGGCACCTTCCGCCTGCTGGAAGACTACCGCGGGCGCACCTCGGGCCTGACCACCACCTATGTCGACCTCAACGACGTCGAGGCCGTGGCCGCGGCGATCCGTCCGGACACCCAACTGATCTGGATCGAGTCGCCGACCAACCCGCTGCTGCACCTGGTGGACATCAAGGCGGTCTGCGACCTGGCCCGCGCCCGTGGGGTGATGACCTGCATCGACAACACCTTCTGCTCGCCCTGGAACCAGCAGCCGATCACCCTGGGCGTGGACCTGGTGATGCATTCGGCGAGCAAGTACATCGGCGGCCACTCCGACCTGACCGGTGGCGTGGTGGTGGCGGCCAATCACGAACTGCTGGGCCGTTTGCGCAAGATCAGCATGGCGGTCGGCGCGATCCAGGGGCCGTTCGACTGCTACCTGGCGCTGCGCGGGCTGAAGACCCTCGACGTGCGCATGGAGCGCCAGAGCGCCAACGCCCTGCGCGTGGCGCAGTTCCTCGAACAGCATCCGCAGGTCGAGCAGGTCTACTACCCGGGGCTGGAAAGCCACCCGCAGCATGAGTTGAGCAAGCGCCAGATGCGCACCGGCGGTGCGGTGGTGGCGCTGCGCATCAAGGGGGATCGGGCCGCGGTCAACCGCCTGGTTGAGGCGCTGTCGATCTTTGTCCTGGCCGATTCGCTGGGTGGGGTGGAGAGCATGATCAACCACTCCTGGAGCATGTCGCACAACTCCCTGAGCCCGGAGCAGAAGGGCGTGATGGGGATCAGCGAGAACCTGGTGCGGTTGTCGATCGGGATCGAGGATTACCGGGACCTGATCGAGGACCTGGACGCGGCGCTGAAGGCTTCAGCTTCCGTGTGATGGCTGCCGGCCCATTCGCGGGTAAACCCGCTCCCACAGGTACAGTACTGATTTCAATGTGGGTGGTGGCCCTGTGGGAGCGGGTTTACCCGCGAAGAGGCCGGCAAATGTTCTGGTTCAGTCAGGATTTGGGCGGATGGACGATCCGTTCGATCTCTTCCTTGATCAGAGCGCGTTCTTTTCGAAGTCGATTGAGGTTGTCATCCGTAGTGAGGCCGGTTTTTTCAACGTTCTCAATGTCATGATCCTTCTCGGTGTAGCGTTTCTTCAGCTCTGCGAGTTTGTGGTTTTCCTTCGCAAGCGCATTGAAGTCATCTTCCTTTACGCCAAGGTCTTCAAATAGATTGTGCGGAACTGGCATTTCTCCACCTCTCTCAGGGTTGGTAAGCGAACCTGAACCAAGAGGATAGTCGCCTTTGCCGCATTGCGGGACTGGGTTAGGCTGTCGCCCATCCCTGCGTAACCGGAACCTGCGCCATGCCTCACCTGAACCTGGAATACAGCGACAACCTGCGCGAGCTCAATGTCGACGTGCTGCTGCTGCGCCTGAACCACGCCCTGGTCGGCAGCGGCCAGTTTGCCGAAGAGCTGGACATCAAGAGCCGTGCCCAGGCCTTCGCCCAATACCGGGTCGGTACCGCGCCGGGCGAGCGGGCCTTCGCCCATGTACGCCTGGCGATCCTCAACGGGCGCACGCCGCAAGTGAAGCAGCAATTGTCC
This sequence comes from Mitsuaria sp. RG, assembly GCF_028369275.1. NCBI lineage: Bacteria > Pseudomonadati > Pseudomonadota > Betaproteobacteria > Burkholderiales > Sphaerotilaceae > Roseateles > Mitsuaria sp. RG. The sequence goes on along the minus strand of NZ_JAQMYQ010000030.1, from coordinate 33,581 downwards.
AACAGCCTGCTCGAGGTGCTGCGCGAGGCGATCCCCGGCCAGGCCGGCCTGGACATCCAGCTGTGCGTGGAGGTCCTGGATATCGATCGCGAGCCGTACGCCAAGCTTCGCCTGCCTGGCTGAATGGCAGCTGAATGAAAGTTGTTTAATGGATGAAAGACGTCGGCATACTAATTGTTGGCGTCTTTTTCACAAAAAATTGATGCTAGGCTTTCTAGAGTTCGGCCAACTTCCCAACCTGCCCGTCCGGGCGTGTTGGCCGCTGATGAACTCTTGTTGCGAACGCCATGCTGAAACTCAAATCCCTGCGGACCGAATGGGTCACGTTGCTGGCCAGCCTGTACCTGTTGATCGGCTTCAATAGCTTGCTTTGGCAACACCTGGAATCCATCGTGCCGCCGGGCATGGTGGGGCTGTGGCTGAGCCTGGCGTTCGCCGTGCTGATGCTGTTCGCCTTCAATCTCATACTTACCTTGCTGGCGTTTCGTTATGTCCTGAAACCGGTATTGATCGTGTTGTTCCTCAGCGGTGCAAGTGTCGCTTACTTCATGAATCAATATGGTGTGCTTATTGATGCCGGCATGTTCCGCAATGTTGCCGAAACCAATGTGGCAGAAGTACGCGATCTGCTCTCGCTGAAGTTTGCCCTGTATATCCTGCTGCTCGGTGTGCTGCCGTCGCTGCTGGTGTGGAAGGCCAGGATCGCCTATCGCCCCTGGCACCGCGAACTGCTGGGCAAGCTGGTGGTGAGTGGGGCCTGCGTCGCGGCCCTGGGCTCGGTGGCGCTGGTCAACTACCAGGGGTTGGCGTCGTTGTTTCGCAATCACCATGAACTGCGCCTGATGCTCACGCCGAGCAACATTGTCGGGGCCTCCATCGGTTATGTCAGCGAACAGGTGGGCAGCGCCACCCGGCCATTTCAGCGCTATGGCGAAGATGCCCGTCGCGATAGCGCCTGGCAGCAGCATGCGCGCAAGTCGCTGACCGTGCTGGTGGTCGGCGAGAGTGCCCGGGCGGACAACTTCGGCCTGCTCGGCTATGCCCGCGACACCACGCCACGACTGGCCAAGGAGCAGGGCCTACTGAGCTTCACCGATGTCCACTCCTGCGGCACCGAGACCGCCGTGTCGGTGCCCTGCATGTTTTCCGGCATGCCGCGCAAGGACTACGACGCCCGCGTGGCCAAGAACCGCGAGGGCCTGCTCGACATCCTCCAGCGCGCGGGCCTGGCGGTGCAGTGGCGTGACAACCAGTCCGGCTGCAAAGGCACCTGCGACCGGGTGCAGTTCATCGATGTGAGCAACCTCAAGGAGCCGGCGCTGTGCGCCAGTGGCGAATGCCATGACGAGATCCTGCTGCAGGGCCTGGCCGAGTTGCTAGACAACCTCGACCAGGACACCGTGCTGGTGCTGCACCAGATGGGCAGCCATGGCCCTGAATACTTCAAGCGCTACCCCGCGGGCAACGAACCCTTCACCCCGGTGTGCCGCAGCAACGCCCTGAACCAGTGCAGCCAGCAGGAGATCGTCAACGGCTACGACAACACCCTGGCCTACACCGACAAGGTGCTGGCTACCCTGATCGACACCTTGCGCAGCCGGCAGGACAAGGTCGACACCGCGATGATCTATCTTTCAGACCATGGCGAGTCGCTGGGCGAGTACAACCTGTTCCTGCACGGCACGCCCTACATGATCGCGCCGGACCAGCAGAAGCACGTGCCACTGCTGGCCTGGTTCTCCGACAGCTACCGCGAGGACTTCGGCCTGGACACCGAGTGCCTGGGCAAGCTGCGCGATGCACCGTTGTCCCAGGACAACCTGTTCCACTCGATGCTCGGCCTGCTGCAGGTGCGCACCGAGGTCTACCAGCGATCGCTGGACATGTTCGCCGGCTGCCGGCCGTGGCTGGCGGCCAAACGCTGAGCGGTCGACCGCCCGGCACCATGGATGGCGCGAGGTTTCACCCCCAGGGGCCGCGCCGTATATACTGCGCGCCAATGTTAGTGGGAGAGCCTCGTGGCCATCGAAATACACTGGATCCGTGACGACCAGACCCTGGCCGAACACTGCCGAAGCTGGCGCGAACAGCCCTTCGTGGCCCTCGACACCGAATTCATGCGGGTCGACACCTTCTACCCCAAGGCCGGCCTGATCCAGATCGGCGTCGGCCAGTGCGCCTATCTCATCGACCCCCTGCTGATCCGCGACTGGCTGCCGCTGGCCGGATTGCTCGAGGACAGCGGCGTGGTCAAGGTGCTGCATGCCTGCAGCGAAGACCTGGAAGTATTGCTGCGCCTGACCGGCAAGCTGCCCCAGCCGTTGTTCGACACCCAGCTGGCCGCCGGCTACCTTAACATCGGTTTCTCCATGGGCTATTCGCGCCTGGTGCAAGAGGTGCTGGGGCTCGAATTGCCCAAGGGCGAGACCCGCTCGGACTGGCTGCAACGCCCGCTGTCGGACACCCAGGTCAGCTACGCCGCCGAAGACGCCGTGCACCTGGCCGAACTGTTCGACGCCCTGCGCCCGCGCCTGTCGGATGACAAGTACGCCTGGGTGCTGGAAGACGGCGCCGAACTGGTCGCCGCGCTGCGCCGCGAAGTCGAGCCCGAAACCCTGTACCGCGACGTCAAGCTGGCCTGGAAGCTCGGTCGCCAGCAACTGGCCGTGCTGCGCGAACTGTGCGCCTGGCGCGAGCGCGAGGCCCGCAGCCGCGATGTGCCGCGCAACCGCATCCTCAAGGAACACTCGCTGTGGCCCATGGCCAGGAGCCAGCCAGACAGCCCGTCGGCGCTGGCGAAAATCGACGAGATGCATCCGCGCACCATCCGCCAGGACGGTGAGCAGCTGATCCAGCTGATCAAGCGCGCCGCCAGCCAGCCCCAGGAGCAGTGGCCCGAGCCGCTGCCCGAGCCGCTGCCGATCGAAGCCGCCGGCATTCTCAAGCGCCTGCGCGCCATCGGCCAGGCCGAAGGCGAGCGGCTGGGCATCGCCCCGGAACTGATGCTGCGCAAGAAAGCCCTCGAAGCCCTGCTCAAGAGCGGCTACCCCGACGGCCCCTATCAACTGCCCGATGCGCTGCGCGGCTGGCGTCGCGAGCGCATGGGCCAGGCCCTGCTGGACGACCTGGCGGGCGCCGGAGATTCCCGATGAAACGTATCTGCTCGATCTACAAGAGCCCACGCAAGAACGAAATGTACCTCTACGTGCTCAAGGCCGAGGGGCTGGAGCGTGTGCCTGAGGCGCTGCTGCCATTCTTCGGCAAGCCGGTGCATGCCTTCGACCTGGTGCTGACGCCTGAGCGCACGCTGGCCCGCGAGGACATCGCCAAGGTGCTGGAGAACCTCGACAAGCAGGGCTACCACCTGCAGATGCCGCCGCCGGATGACGACTACATCGAGCACCTGCCCGAAGAACTGCTGCGCCGCAACGACCCGGCCTGATCCAGGCACGGTCCCCTCTCTGATTGCGGCCCGCCTGGCGGGCCGCTTCCGTTGTTTGCCAAGGTTGTGTTTCACATGCGCGTTCTGATCGCTGAACAGGATCATGCCAACTATGCTCGCCTGCTGGGCGAGGCGGCGCCGGACCTGGAGGCCCTAACCAGCGGCGACTCCGCCGAACTGGCACGCCTGGCCCCCGACTGCCCGGTGTGGCTGGGCCAGCCGGACCTGCTGGCCAGCCTGTTGCGCCAGGGCCACAAGCCCCGCTGGATGCAATCGACCTGGGCCGGTATCACGCCGTTGCTGGCCGACGGCCTGCCACGCGACTACCGCCTGACCCGGGCGGTGGGCATCTTTGGCCAGGTGATGGCCGAGTACATGCTGACCTATATGCTTGGGCATGAGCGCGATGTGCTTTCGCGCCTGGTCAGCCAGGTCGAAAGGCGCTGGGATGACCGTCCTGGGCGGACCCTGGAGGGACGGCGGGTGCTGATCGTTGGTACCGGCGACATCGGCCAGCGCGTGGCGCAGTTCCTCGTGCCGTTCGGTGTCATCCTGCAAGGCGTGGCCAGCAGCGCCCGCGAGCAGGCGCCCTTCGTCGAAGTGGCGGGCCTCGACCAGTTGCCGCGCCTGGTCGGCCAGGCCGACTACGTAATCAACCTGCTGCCCGATACCCCGGCCACCCACGACCTGTACGATGCGGCGCTGTTCAAGTGCTTCCGCCCCAGCGCCTTGTTCATCAATGCCGGGCGTGGCGTGGCGGTGGTCGATGCCGACCTGGTCGAGGCGCTCAAGCAGGGCCACCTGGCTGGCGCGGTGATCGATGTCTGTCGCCAGGAACCCTTGCCCCAGCGCCATCCGTTCTGGACCGCCTGGGGGCTGCTGCTGACCGGGCACAGCTCGGCGCCGACCTCGCCGACGGCGATGGTGCGGTTGTTCGTCGCGAATGCGCGGGCGTATGTGGCGGAGCAGGCACTGCGGGGCGAGGTGGATTTCCAGCGAGGCTATTGACCTGAACCGGCCTCTTCGCGGGTAAACCCGCTCCCACAGGGATATCACCGCTCACAAGAGCAGTGACACACCTGTGGGAGCGGGCTTGCCCGCGAAGAGGCCGGCCCAGGCGACAGAGAATTACAGGCTGAATTCACCCTCGGCCGCCAGCTCGCTCAGCGGCCGGCGCGGGCTCGGCACTTCGCGGGCCTGCAGGCCTTCGGCCAGGGTCGCCTTGTCACCCAGCTTGCCGATCGCCACCATTGCATGCAGCGCGTAGCCCTCGGGAATTTTCAGCTCGCGGCGGGCCAGGTCCTGGTCGAAGCCGGCCATGCCGTGGCTGTGCCAGCCGCTGATGCTCGCCTGCAGCGCCAGGTGGCCCCAGGCCGAACCGGTATCGAAGGTGTGCCACAGCGCAGGCTTCTCTTCATCGGAGCCGGGCGCGGCGAAGGTGGTCTTGGAGATGATCAGCACCAGGGCCGAGGCGTGCTGCGCCCAGCTGCGGTTGAACTCGTTGAGGATGCCCAGGTAGCGCTCCCAGCTTGGCGTATCGCGGCGGGCGTAGAGGAACCGCCACGGCTGCGAGTTGTAGGCCGAAGGCGCCCAGCGCGCGGCCTCGAGGAAGCTCAGCAGGGTTTCCTGGCTGATCGGCTCGGCGGTGAAGGCGCGGGGCGACCAGCGATTGATGAACTGCTCGTTGATGGCATAGTCGGCGATGCGTGGGGTGGCGCTCATGGGTGCTCCTGCAAGGGCGGGGGAAAATACCGCACGCTACTGCGTCCGGTGAGCACTGACAAGCGGTCTGGCGTTGCCGCCGGACTGCCTCTAGACTGGCGCCGCCGCGCGCCGCGGCTTGACGTTGACTGCAGGAAACCGTGTGATGATCGCCGATACCGCGCCCTTCTGGCGGCGCAAGACCCTCGACCAGCTCGATGACCAGGAGTGGGAGTCGCTCTGCGACGGCTGCGGCCTGTGCTGCCTGCAGAAACTCGAGGACGAGGAAGACAACAGCGTCTATTACACGAGCATCGCCTGCAAGCTGCTGGACCTGCAGACCTGCCAGTGCAGCGACTACCCCAATCGCTTCGAACACGTTCCCGACTGCATCCAACTCACCCCCGGCAAGGCCGACCAGTTCAAGTGGCTGCCGCCCACCTGCGGCTATCGCCTGGTCAGCGAAGGACAGGACCTGCCGGCCTGGCACCACCTGATCAGCGGTGATCGCCAGCAGGTGCACGAGCAGCGTATTTCCCGGTCGGGGCGCATGCTCAGCGAAAACGACGTGGATGAAGACGACTGGGAAGACCATCTGATCTTCCGCGCGGGTTGAGTGTCCGGGAAACAAGGAGTTTTTTATGCGTCGCCCGTTGTTGCTGATTGTCGGCCTGCTGGCCAGTTCGCAGGTCCTGGCGAAGAAAGTCGACCTCGATTATCAGGTGCGCCTGCTGCCGCAGAGCGGCCAGGCCGAGGTGCGCCTGACCCTGGCCGACGGCAGCGCGGTGCGCAGCCTGGACTTCGACCTGGGCAAGCCCGGTGCCTACAGCGATTTTCTCGCCGATGGCCAGTGGCAGGTGCAGAACGGGCGTGGCGTCTGGCACCCGGCGGCGGGCAAGACCAGCCTCAGTTACCGTGTGCTGCTCGACCAGCAACCCCGAGGCGCCGCCCATGAGGCACGCATCACGCCGCACTGGGCGCTGTTTCGCGGCGACCAGCTGGTGCCGCCGGCGCGCCTCGACCAGCAGGACGGCACCGAACTGGTCTCGCGGCTGACCTTCGACCTGCCGGCGGGCTGGAAAAGCGTCGAAACCGCCTGGCCACGCATCGGCCGGCAGAAATTCCGTATCGACGATGTGTCGCGGCTGTTCGACCGCCCCACCGGCTGGATGCTCGCCGGCAACCTGGGCAGCCGTCGGGCGCGCCTGGGCGACACCGAGGTGACCGTGGCCGCGCCGCAGGGCCAGGGTATGCGGCGCATGGACACGCTGACCTTGCTGACCTTCGTCTGGCCGCAGTTGCAGGCGGTGTTCCCGCGCAACCCGCCGAAGCTGCTGCTGGTCGGTGCCCGGGACGAGATGTGGCGGGGCGTGCTGGCTGGCAACAACTCGCTGTACCTGCACAGCACGCGCCCGCTGGTCAGCGAAAATGGCTCCAGCCCGGTGCTGCGCGAACTGGTGCAGTTGTTCGCCCAGATCAACGACCGCGACGGCAGCGACTGGCTGGGCGAGAGCCTGGCCGACTACTACGCCACCGAGCTGCTGCGCCGCGCTGGCGGCATGAGCGATGATCGCTACGAGGCGCTGCAGGCCCGTCAGCACAAGCTGGCGGCCAAGGTGACCCACCTGAAGGGTGCCAAGGCCGATGCCGCGCAGGTGGCCCGTGGCGTGCTGCTGCTCCAGGCGCTGGATCGCGAGATTCGCTTGCACCACCACGACAAGCGCTCGCTGGACGACGTCGCCCGCGCGCTGATGCGCCTGTCGAGCGTCAGCACCGAGGAGTTCGTGCAGATCAGCGAGAACGTGCTCGGGCGACAGTCCGAGGTGTTGCAGAGCAAGGTATTGCGCTAGGCGCAGGATCTATCGCGGGGCAAGCCCGTTCCCACGCCCCCGGACATCATTTTGAACGTGGGCTCGTGGGAGCGGGCTTGCCCCGCGATGCTTTCAACCGCCGGTCACCGTCGCGGTACGGGTCGCCGCCTCGGCGCTGGCCTTCAGCGCCTTGAGCTCGGCAGCGCCTCGTTCTATGTCGCGATGCAGGCGCAGGTATTCGGCGCGATGGCGCAACCACCACGCCTTGGTCGAGCAATGCCCGCTCACGCCACGGGCCAGCGCCAAGCCGCCGACGGCAACCTGCAACATCCCTATCAGGCCACCGTGGCGCAGCCCCTTGCTGATCATCAACGCGCCCCCAGCCAGGGAGCTGACGCGCTCCAGGCCGTGGACATTGTGTTTCGGTGCGTCCGTTGTCCAATGGGTATCGTGCATTGCCAGATCTCCTCAGGTTGGTGATATCCAGCAGACTTTGACCAGCGTGCAAGCGTTCAGTGTAATTTTCCGCGTGGTTGTCCCGGTCAACTTCGAGGCTATCCTGAGCAAGGTTGGTTTATAACACTTGGCTGTGGGTGCCGTTGGCGAGCATGTTGGTTGTAATGAAAATTTTGATCAGCGTATTTAATCAGTCGTGACATGGTTTGGCTGCCGTGGCTGAACGACTGTGGAGAATTTCTAAGTTTCGATGTTTCTGTTGCTGTTGTTGTTGTTGTTGTTGTTGTTGTTGTTGTTGTTGTTGTTGTTGTTGTTGTTGTTGTTGTTGTTGTTGCTGTTGTTCTTTTGCTTTTGCTTCTAAGCGCGCGATATCCCAGGCGATACAAGTTGCGACTTCAGGAGGCCGAACGCAGGGCTTGCGGAGGGAGGTGACGGGCATGGATGCCCGTCAAGCGCTGCGCCCCAGGATGGGGCGTTCAGCGCGGTCCTCCCGGGAGCAAGCCCGGAGTGAGGGGACCCCGGAGCGAAGCGTAGGGGCCGGATGAATGGAGCGAGGATTTTTTGGTTCCTTTTTGATCCTTCAAAAAGGGACCCGCCGGAAGGGCGGAAAGGTGACTATGCGTCACCATCGCAAATGAATGCGCATATAACTTTCAAAACACATGCTCTAAAAGTCAAAGTCAAAGTCAAAGTCAAAGTCAAAGTCAAAGTCAAAGTCAAAGTCAAAGTCAAAGTCAAAGTCAAAGTCAAAGTCAAAGCTAAATGCAGTCGGCGTCGGTTTTAATAGTTGTAAGTGCATTCATTTGCGATGTCGACACATAGTCACCTTTTCGCCCTTACGGCGAGTTCCTTTTTGAAGGATCAAAAAGGAACCAAAAAATCCTCGCTCCATTCATCCGGCCCTGCGCTTCGCTCCGGGTCCCCTCACTCCGGCCTTGCTCCCGGGAGGACCGCGCTGAACGCCCCATCCTGGGGCGCAGCGCTTGACGGGCATCCATGCCCGTCACCTCCCTCCGCAAGGCCTGCGTTCGGCCTCCTGAAGTCGCAATTTGTGTCGCCTGGGATATCGCGCGCTTAGAAGCAAAAGCAAAAGCACAACGGCAACGGCAACGGCCTACGGTAGCGTTTATTTCGCCGCGTAGACGCCAGGATTGCACGGGAGCCGGATTGGGGAGCGCAAGGCGTGAGGGCTACTTGAACTTCGGCCCCGAGCGGGTATTCAAGCCTTTGGCCATGCGGTCGTACAGCACCACATTCACCGTCGCCGCCAGGTTCATGCAGCCTTCTGTCGGGATGTAGATCGTCTCTTCGCACCAGCCCCGCACGTCTTCACTCAACGAGCCATCCTCGGGCCCGAAGATGTAGATCGCCCGGTCCGGGTGGGTGTACTCAGGCAATGGCCGTGCGCCTTCCACCAGCTCCACGGCCACCGGGGTGCAGCCCAGGGGAATGATGCGCTGCAGGTCGTCGATGCCGATCAGCGGGATGTCGTAGTGCACACGCTTGGTGTCGGTGACGAAGTCGCGGGCGCGCTCATAGCGCTTGCCGGTGTAGAACACCGAATTGACGCCATAGCAGCCCGCGGCGCGCATCACCGAGCCTACGTTTTCCGCGGATTTTGGGTTGAACAGGCCGATGCAGCTGTACCGTTTGTTCGCCACGTGTCGGGGCCCTTCGCAAAAAAAGAGCGCGATTATACGGGCTTGACGGCACGCCGGGGGCGCGAATCGACGTTCAGTCCTTCTTCATCAGCGCGGCCAGGTTGGCGAACGGGTTGTGGGTGGCCACGGCGACTTTCGGCGTGCTCAGCGAGCCTTCGCTGAAATACTGCTGGTCGGTGTAGCGGGCGTGCTCGTTGTCGTGGCAGTACAGGCACAGCAACTCCCAGTTGGAGCCGTCCTGGGGGTTGTTGTCGTGGTTGTGGTCGCGGTGGTGCACGGTCAGTTCCGACAGGCGCTTGCCGGAGAACTCGCGGGTGCAACGACCGCAGACGTGGGGATATATCTTCAGCGCCTTGTCGCGGTAGCCCATTTCCTTGTCGCGCTTGGCGTCGGCGAGGATGCGGTCGAGGCGGGCGGTGGCGTCGGAGGTGGAGCTCATGGTGTTACCTTTTTTCTGATCAGGGCAATGACGGTTATGCCTTTGAGTCTAGCGCGCCTGTGGGGCGGGCGGACAGGCAAAATCGCGCCATTGGGCGTAGCCTGTAGGGAGGTTTCTGACAGGAGGCTGCCGATGTTGCATGCGATCCTCGCCGCGCTGTTGCTTGGCGCTGTATCCACGGCCGACGCCGCGGGCCAGCAGCGGCCGCTCACGACGGTCCCCGGGGCACCCGGCACCGCGACGCCGACACCTTACCCGCAGATCACCCCGAGCACGCCGCCCAAGGCCGGCGCCAACCGGCCGGGCGCGCCGCTGTTGCCGCCGATGCCGCTGCCGGGCCCACCCAAGGACCAGCCGTTGCCCGGGCTGAGCCAGGACCCGCCGAAGCCGCCTGACAAGGGGCGCTAGACCTGCTGTGCCAGGCGCTGGCCATCCTGCATGCGCAGGCGTTTTGACAAGGCCACGGCGAGGGCGCGGATGATCCGTGCGGCGATGCGCGGCGCTTCGTTGAGCATCTTTTCCAGCGCGTCCTTGCCCAGGGTCAGCAGTTGGCAGTCGCTGGCCGCCGCGCAGGTGGCCGAGCGGCGTTCGCCATCGAGCACGGCCATCTCGCCGAAGGCCCGGCCCTTGCGCAGGGTGGCGATCTCCACCTGGACGCCGTTGCCGTCGGTCTTGCGCACCGAGACCACGCCGCGATGGAGGATGCACATGAAAGTGCCGGCGTCGCCTTCGCTGAACAGGGTCTGGCCCTGGGCGACGGCGGTGAGGCTGAAGTAGCCGGCGGCGGCGAGGAAGTCACCGGGCTGCAGGGTGTCGAACAGGCCGCAGTCCATGAGCATGTCGCGGATCTCGGCGTTCAGGTGCTGGGTGTCGGGCATGTGTTGTTCTTCTTCGAATGTCTGGAAAGCGCCACAAACTGCTGGGTAGGTAGTGAGGCATCGTGGGAGCGGGGCAAGCCCGCTCCCACGTCAGCTTGACGCTATGACAACGAAAATCGCGTTTTACGCCACGCCCAGCTCATTGAAGACGAACGCATACTCCAGCGCCACGTCGCGCAGCCCCTGGTAGCGCCCGCTCATGCCGCCGTGGCCCGCGCCCATCTCGGTCTTGAGCAGCAGCAGGTTGTCGTCGGTCTTGCGCGTGCGCAGGCGCGCCACCCACTTGGCAGCCTCCCAGTACTGCACGCGGCTGTCGTTGTAGCCGGCGACCACCAGCAGCGCCGGGTAGGCCTGCGCCTTGACGTTCTCGTAAGGGGCGTAGGCCTTGATCCGTTCGTACACCTCAGGCTCCTCGGGGTTGCCCCATTCGTCGTACTCGGTGACGGTCAGCGGCAGCTCGGGGTCGAGCATGGTGTTGAGCACATCGACGAACGGCACTTCGGCGATGGCACAGCGGAACAGCTCGGGGCGCAGGTTGAGCACTGCGCCCATGAGCAGGCCACCGGCACTGCCGCCGCTGATCGCCAAGCGCTCGCGGCTGGTCACGCCTTCGGCGACCAGGTGTTCGGCGCAGGCGATGAAGTCGTCGAAGCTGTTGTGCTTGTGCTCCTGCTTGCCGGCCCGGTACCAGGCCTCGCCCAGCTCGCCGCCGCCGCGCACATGGGCGATGGCGAAGGCCACGCCACGCTCCAGCAGGCTCAGGCGAGCGTGGGAGAACCACGGGTCAAGGCTCTCGCCGTAGGCGCCGTAGCCGTAGAGGTAGAGCGGCACGCACTTGCCCTCGTCGACACGGCGGCGCACCAGGCTGATCGGCACCCGCGTGCCATCCTTGGCCACCGCCCACAGGCGCTGGCTGACGTAGTCGTCGGCGTCGAAGGCGCCGAGCACCGGGGTCTGCTTGAGTACCTGCTGGTCACCCGTGGCCAGCTCCAGCTGGCGCACCTGGGCCGGGCGGTTGAGCGCTTCGTAGCGCAGACGGATGCGCGTGCTGGCGAATTCCAGGCTGTCCTGAACGTAAAGGCTGTAGGCGGCGTCTGGCAGTTCCACGCGGTAGGCCGGCAGGCCTTGCGGGTGCACTTCGATGATCGGCAGGCCGCCTTCGCGCAGGCTCAGGGACAGCGCCGTGGCATTGAGGCTCACCCCTTCGAGCATGACGTCGTCGCGGTGCGGTACCAGCACCTGCCACTGCGTGCGGGTCGGCACGCTGTCGGCCGGCGCGTGGTACAGGGCGAAGTTGATGCCGTCCTGGTTGCTGCGCACGAACCAGCGCCACTGGCCGTCGAGCTGGCCGTGGTCGGGGAAGTATTCATGGCCTTCGACCCGCGGCGCCAGGCAGGTGAAATCAGCCTGTGGCGTGGCGGCATCGAGCACCCAGGCCTCGCTGGTGGTCTTGCTGTTGAGCAGCAGCACCAGCTGGCGCTCGGAGCTGGCGCGGTAGCAGTGCAGGAAGAAGCGTCCGTCGGACTCCTCGAACACCGTGATGGCGCCAGCCTCGCCCAAGGTGTGGCGGCGCAGGCGCCAGGGGCGGTGGGTGTCGTCCAGTTCGGCGAAGAACAGCGTCTGGCTGTCGTTGGCCCAGGTCATGCTGCCGTCGCAGTCGTCGAAGGGCAGGGCGCTCAGCGCGCCGCTGGCCAGGTCCTTGACGTACAGGGTGTAGATCTCGTCGCCGCTGGTGTCCAGGCTGTAGGCCAGCAGGCGGTGGTCGGGGCTGACGCTGAAGGCGCCGAGGGAAAGAAAGCCGCCATTGGCCAGGGCGTTGGGGTCGAGCAGCAGCTCTTCGCGGCTTTCATCGACGGTGTTGCTGTCGTCGGCCGGGCGCGGGCAGCGGTAATGACGCGGGTATTCGTCGCCCGCGGTGGTACGGGTGTAGTAGAGGTACGGGCCCCAGGGCGAGGGCAGCGACAGGTCGGTCTCGAGGATGCGGCCCTTGATTTCTTCGAACAGCTGTTCACGCAGCGGCGCCTGGTCGGCGAGGACGGCTTGCTGGTAGGCGTTTTCCGCTTCCAGGTAGGCCAGGACCTCGGGGGTGTCGCGCTGCTGCAGCCAGGCGTAGGGGTCGGTGCCTTCGGCCTGGCGGGCGATGGGGGGGCGGGGGGCATTCGGCATGGGAGATCTCTTGGTTGGGGCCTCTGGCCTCTTCGCGGGTAAACCCGCTCCCACAGGTAAAGTGTTAGCCTGTGGGAGCGGGTTTACCCGCGAAGAGGCCCTGACAGGCTAGGGGCAGCCTGCGCCGGGAAAAGTGTTTATCATAGGCATCTCTTTGCCTGGCTTGCACCCACACCATGACCGAACACGACTATACCCTCGCCTGGGGCCTGTACGCCGTTGCCGCCCTGGGCTGCCTGCTGGTGGGCTTCAAGCTGACCGGCTGGATGTGGCGCTGGCTGCGCGAGCCGCTGCGGGTGATCATCGCCGTATTGCTGTTCTCGCCGACCATCGTCGACCCGGTCAAGGAAAGCTTCGCCCCGGCCATCGCCATCACCGCGCTGGACGTCGCCTTCAAGGTCGGCAACAACGCCTGGCGCGCCGCCTCCGACCTGGCCATGTACGGCATGCTCGCCTTTGCCCTGTACATCGTCTTCGTGCTGATCCGCTGGCCGCTGGAAAAGCGTGCCCGCGAGCGCCGAGCCCAGCGTGAGGCCGCCGCCCAGCGCCAGGCCAAGGAAGAAGACGAGGTCGTGGCCGAAGCGTCCCTGGCCGCCAACCGTCAAGACCGCTACCGCGACGATCCTCCGCCCGCCCCAGTACGCCGCTCCGGCCCCGGGCAGGGCCGCGTCGAACCCCGTCTTTAAGCCAGGAGCCGCAACATGTGCGAACTGCTGGGCATGAGCGCCAACGTCCCCACCGACATCGTCTTCAGCTTCACCGGCCTGATGCAGCGCGGCGGGCGCACCGGCCCGCACCGCGATGGCTGGGGCATCGGTTTCTACGAAGGGCGCGGCCTGCGTCTGTTCCAGGATCCGGCGGCGAGCAGCGAGTCGGAAGTGGCCAACCTGGTGCAGCGTTACCCGATCAAGAGCGAAGTGGTCATCGGCCATATCCGCCAGGCCAACGTTGGCAAGGTCTGCCTGTCCAACACCCACCCGTTCGTGCGTGAGCTGTGGGGCCGCAACTGGTGCTTCGCGCACAACGGCCAGTTGGGCGATTTCACCGGCCAGCGCACGTTCTACCGGCCGATCGGCGACACCGACAGCGAAGCGGCTTTCTGCGATCTGCTCAACCGCGTGCGCGAAGCCTTCCCCGAGCCGGTCGAGGTCGAGCAACTGCTGCCAGTGCTGGTCGAAGCCTGCGCCGGGTACCGTGGCCAAGGCGTGTTCAACTGCCTGCTCAGCGACGGCGACTGGCTGTTCTGCTTCTGCTCGACCAAACTGGTGCACATCACCCGCCGCGCACCGTTCGGCGCGGCGCGGCTGAAGGATGTCGACCTGATCGTCGACTTCCATACGCAAACCACCCCCAACGACGTGGTCACGGTGATCGCCACCGAGCCGCTGACCGAGAACGAGACCTGGAACCGCTACGAGCCGGGTCAATGGGGCTTGTGGCGGCATGGCGAATGCATTGCCCACGGCCAAAGCTAAGGACGCTGCATGTTCAGAAGTTACCTGCGTTTGCTGTTGTTCACCTTCGGCCTGCTGGCCGGTCTCCAGGTGCCGGGGCTGGTCAAGGACTACAGCCAGCGCGTCGAGGCGCACCTGCTCGAGTCGCGCCAGGCGCTCGACGGCTTCCGCCAGACCGCGCAGCGCTTCTTCAGCGGTGACCTGCAAGCGCTGGTGCGGCATTACCGGGGCAGTGACGATCCGGTGTTCATCAGCGATGCCAACAGCATCGAGAGCCTGCTGATCCGCAACCAGTTGCTCGAGCATGAATGGCAGGCCCTGCAAGGCTCGTGGGTGAGCCGCACCTGGCATGTGCTGGTGCAGCCGGAGCCGGCGCTGCGCGAGGAGACGCTCAAGGGCTACAGCTATCAGATCCTGCTGGTGCCCGAGGCGATTGGCTGGGGGATCGGCAGCGGGTTCGTGCTGGCGTTTGTGGTCGAGAGCCTGTTGTTGGTGATGGGTTGGGTGATTCTTGGCGGGCGGCGCAAGGTGGTGAAGGAAAGCTGGCGCTAGTTTTTCCGGCCCTGCACCAGCGTCGCTCAGACCAACACGATCCGCTGCCCGCCCACATCCCGCGCATAGCGCTCCAGCACCTGCCTGCACACGCCCACCACCTCGTCCACCAGCGCCACACCGGTCTGCCAGGCCACCACCAGCTCCAGGCTCGGCGGTGGCTGCAAGCCTTCCAGCAACACCAGCTCGCCACGGCTTAGTTCGCCATCCACCAATGCCGGCGGCAATGCGCCAATACCGAAGCCGTCGCGCAGCAGGCGGGTGATGGCCGCCACCGAGTTCACGCAGTTCAGGCGCGGCGCCTCGGCTCCGGCGGCCTGCAGCAGGCCGAGCACTTCCTGGTGCGGCCGCGAGTTCTTCGAGAAGGTGACGATGCGCTCGCGGGCCAGCTCCGCCAGCGAGGCGTAGGTACGGTGGTGCGGCGAGCCGGCGGCGACGATCCAGCCCATCGGGTAGCGCGCCAGGTCGTGGCTGCGGATCGACTGCTCGCGCAGCAGGTCGGTCTGCAGGATCACGTCGAGAAAACCCTTCTGCAGCTGTTCGCGCAGGTTCAGCGCGGTATCGGCCACCAGCTCGATCTCCACCTGCGGGTAGCGCTCGCCCAGCTCCGCCACCAGGGCGCTCATCCAGGTGTGGATGACCGTGTCCATCACCCCCAGGCGGATGCGCCCGGTCTTGGCCCGGTCGCTGTCCAGCGACTGTTTCATGGCCTTGGCGGTGTCGAGCATGCGTTCGGCGTACTCCAGCACCTTGGCGCCCTCTGGCGTCAGGCTGACCCCGCGGGAGTCGCGCAGCAGCAGTTTCACGCCCAGGTCGGCTTCCAGCGCGGCGATGCGGCTGGACACCGAGGCCTGGGTGGTGAACAGCTTCTCGGCGGTGAGGCGGAAGCTCCTGAGCCGGGCGACCCAGACGAAGGTTTCGAGGAAACGAAGGTTCATGATCAGTTTTTCTTGTTCCAGACAGGCGGTTTTTCTCGTTGGACGCAGGCGACGCGGCCTCTGAACATGAAGCCCAGGCCGCGACGCCCGACGTCGCCCATAGAACAATACCAACAAGCCGAGGCAACCATGAACCCGACCGGCGTGCAGCAGCAGGCCCCCGCCCGAACCTCGAGCGGCCCCTTCGCCTGGTACCGCGACATCGACTCCCAGCAACGACGCACCTTCTGGAGCTGCAAGATCGGCTACGGCCTGGACGGCATGGATACCCAGATGCTGAGCTTCGTCATCCCCACCCTGATCATGCTGTGGGGCATCAGCACCGCCGAGGCCGGGTTGATCCACACCAGCACGTTGATCGCCTCGGCCCTGGGCGGCTGGATCGCCGGCATCCTCTCCGACCGCATCGGTCGGGTGCGCACCCTGCAACTGACGGTGCTGTGGTTCGCCTTCTTCACCTTCCTCTGCGGCTTCGCCCAGAGCTACGAGCAGTTGCTGATCGCCCGCACCCTGATGGGCTTTGGTTTTGGCGGCGAATGGACCGCTGGCGCGGTGCTGATCGGCGAGGTGATCCGTGCCCAGGACCGCGGCAAGGCGGTGGGCATGGTGCAATCGGGCTGGGCCATCGGCTGGGGCCTCACGGCGATCCTCTATGCCCTGCTGTTCTCCTGGCTGCCGGCCGAGCAGGCCTGGCGCGCGCTGTTCCTGCTGGGCCTGCTGCCGGCGATCTTCGTGATCTTCGTCCGGCGCCTGGTCAAGGACCCGGAGATCTACCGTCAGGCCAAGGCCGTGGAACAGGCCGAGGCGCCTGCGCAGTTCTACGAGATCTTCGCCCCCGGCATGCTCTGGACCACGATCCGCGCTTCCTTGCTGACCACCGGTGCCCTGGGCGGCTACTACGCCATCACCTCGTGGCTGCCGACCTTCCTCAAGAACGAGCGCGGTCTGAGCGTGCTGGGCACCGGCGGCTACCTGGCGATGGTCATCGTCGGCTCCTACATCGGCTACGTGGTCAGCGCCTACCTGTGCGACCTGCTGGGGCGCAGGAAAAACTTCATCCTGTTCGCCGTGGGCTCGTTCGTCATCGTCCTGCTCTACACGCAGATGCCGGTCAGCGACGGGGTGATGCTGTGGCTGGGCTTCCCCCTGGGCTTCTTTGCCTCGGGCATCTTCAGCGGCATGGGCTCATTCCTCACCGAATTGTTCCCGACCCGGATCCGCGGATCGGGGCAAGGCTTCTGCTACAACATCGGCAAGGTGGTCGCGGCCATGTTCCCGCTGCTGATCGGCCTGCTCGGCGAGAAAGTGCCGTTGGGCCTGGGAATTGGCGCCTTTGCCGCGGTGTCCTACGGTGTGGTGATCGTGGCGGCCCTGAGCTTGCCGGAAACCCGCGGCAAAGCACTCCAGGCGCGCTAAGGTAGGCACCATGAACATTGATACGGAGGTCCGCCAGGTGAAACGCCTGCTACTCAATTGCGACATGGGCGAGAGCTTCGGCAACTGGCGCATGGGCCAGGACGCCAAGGTCATGCCATTCATCGACTGCGCCAACATCGCCTGCGGCTACCACGCCGGCGACCCGGGCACCATGCGTCGCACCGTGGCCCTGGCCCTGGAGCACCGGGTGGCCATCGGCGCGCACCCGGCCTACCCGGACCTGATGGGCTTCGGCCGCCGCTCCATGGCCTGCAGCAGCGACGAGATACGCGACCTGCTGCACTACCAGATCGGTGCCCTGGATGGTATCTGCAAGGTGCTCGGCGGGCGGGTGGCCTACGTCAAGCCCCACGGCGCGCTGTACAACGACATGATGGCCAACCCGGACATCCTGCGCACCGTGCTCGAAGCGGTGGCGGCGTTCGACAGCGGCCTGCCGCTGATGCTCATGGCTACCGCCGACGACAGCGCCGCCCAGGCCCTGGGCGACGAGGTCGGCGTGCCGCTGTGGTTCGAGGCCTTCGCCGACCGTGGCTACACCGCCAGCGGGCACCTGATGTCGCGGCGCCTGCCGAACGCAGTGCACCACGATCCGGCGCTGGTGGTCGAGCAGGCCTTGCGCCTGGCCAAGGGCGAGGCCCTGGTGGCAGACGACGGCAGCGACGTGCGCTTGAACGCCAGCACCCTGTGCGTGCATGGCGACAACGACGGCTCGGTGGCCGCCGTGCGCCAGATCCGCCAAGCCCTGGATGCACTGGAGCAAGCATGACGCCACGTATCGAAGCGGTGGCCATCGACAGCCTGATGGTGCGGCTGTTCGATGCCATCGATGAAGGCAACATGCCGTGGATCCTCGCCGCCAGCCAGCGCTTGCGGGAGGCTTTCGGCCAACAGTTGATCGACCTGGTGCCGTCCTACACCACGCTGATGGTGCAGTTCGACCTGGCGCCGGGCGAGGCGCGCCAGCGTATCCAGCACGCGCTGGAGGGCCTGCGGCCGGATGCCGGCCAGGCCGGGCGTCGGCATGAGATCCCGGTGTGGTACCACGCCAGTGTCGGCCCCGAGCTGCCGGTGCTGGCCGCGCGCGGCGGGATGAGTGAGGCCGAGGTGATCCGCCTGCATTGTGGTCGCGACTACCCGGTGTTCGCCCTGGGTTTCGCGCCGGGCTTCGGCTTCATGGGCCTGGTCGACGAACGCCTGGCCACGCCGCGCCTGAGCACCCCGCGCAAGCGCGTGGCAGCGGGCAGCGTCGGCATCGCCGAACGCCAGACTGCCGCCTATCCCGCCGTGTCGCCGGGCGGCTGGAACCTGATCGGTCGCACGCCGGTGCGCCTGTTCGACCGCGAGCGCGAGGGCTACAGCTTGCTGCAACCTGGTGATCGGGTACGTTTCGTGGCCGTTGAACGGGCCGAATTCATCAACCTGGGCGGTGATGACAGCCCGCTGGAGGCCCAGGCATGAGCCAATTGAGAGTCGAGGCCAGCACCGCGTTGTGCCTGTTGCAGGATGCCGGGCGTTTCGGTGTGCGGCACCTGGGCGTGACCCAGGGCGGCGCGCTGGACTGGGTGGCGATGCGTTGGGCCAACTGGCTGCTGGGCAATGCCCTGGACAGCGCCGTGGTGGAGATCGCGCTTGGCGGCTTCAGCGTGGTTGCCGAGCAGGACTGCGTGCTGGCGCTGGCCGGGGCCGACCTGGATGCGCAGGTCAACGGGCAGGCCGTGGCGCCCTGGACCCGCTTCAACCTGGGCAAGGGCCAGCGCCTGACGCTGCGTCAGCCTCGTCAGGGGGTACGTGCTTACCTGGCGGTGCCGGGCGGGTTTGTGGGCGAGCCGGTGCTGGGGAGTTGTTCTACCGTGGTACGGGAAGAACTGGGTGGTTTAGACGGCCAGGGCCGGGCGTTGGTGAAGGGCGAGGTGCTGCACGCTGCCGGGGCAGTCGTGGGGCAAGTCCGCTCCCACGTGCCTGAAGCGCTGCGACCGGTGTATGCCGAGAAGCCGGTATTGGACCTGGTGATGGGCGCGCAGATCGGTGATTTTGGCGGCACCAGTCTGTTCGAGGCGTTCAACCGTGACTGGACGCTGGACAGCCGGGCTGATCGCATGGGTATTCGCCTGCTTGGGCCACAGCTGGTCTACCAGGGCGCGCCGATGATCTCCGAGGGGATCCCGCTCGGCGCCGTGCAGGTGCCGCCGGACGGGCAGCCGATCGTGCTGCTCAATGATCGGCAGACGATCGGTGGGTATCCACGACTGGGGGCGTTGACGCCGTTGGCGCTGGCGCAGTTGGCACAGTGCATGCCGGGGTCTGCGGTGCGGTTTCGGGCGGTGGTGCAGGACGAGGCTTGGCGGGAGCAGCAGCTATACCTGCTCCGTTGGCGGTGAAGCTGCTGGCCCTTTCGCGGGTAAACCCGCTCCCACAGGTCCGATACAGCCCCCGAGAGTGGCGCTGTACCTGTGGGAGCGGGTTTACCCGCGAATAGGCCAGAACAGGCAACATCACTTGGACAGGTAACGCATCCCGTCTTCCAACCCCTGCAAGGTCAGCGGAAACATCCTGTCCTCGATCAGGTCCCGCACCAGGTGGGTCGAGGCGGTGTACTCCCAGGCCTGCTTCGGATACGGGTTGATCCAGATGATCTTCCTGAACTTCTCCATGAAGCGCTGCATCCACACATACCCGGCTTCTTCGTTCCAGTGTTCGACGCTGCCGCCCGGCTGGGTGATCTCGTAGGGCGCCATGGCCGCGTCGCCGACGAACACCACCTTGTAGTCGTCACCGTACTTGTGCAGCAGGTCGAAGGTGGAGAAGCGCTCGGAAGTCCGGCGCAGGTTGTTCTTCCACACCGACTCGTAGATGAAGTTGTGGAAATAGTAGTACTCCAGGTGCTTGAACTCGGTCTTGCAGGCCGAGAACAGTTCCTCGCAGACCTTCACGTGGGCGTCCATCGAACCGCCGATGTCGAACAGCAACAGCAGCTTGACCGTGTTGCGTCGCTCGGGGCGCATCTGGATGTTCAGCAGGCCTGCGTCACGGGCGGTGTGGTCGATGGTGCCGTCGATATCCAGCTCCTCGGCGGCGCCTTCGCGGGCGAACTTGCGCAGGCGGCGCAGGGCCAGCTTGATGTTGCGCGTGCCCAGCTCGACCTGGTCGTCGAGGTTCTTGTACTCGCGCTGGTCCCACACCTTCACCGCCTTGCCCTGGCGCTTGCCGGCCTCGCCGACGCGGATGCCCTCGGGGTTGAAGCCGCCGGAGCCGAACGGGCTGGTGCCGCCGGTGCCGATCCACTTGTTGCCCCCGGCGTGGCGCTCCTTCTGCTCCTCAAGGCGTTTCTTGAACTCCTCGATCAGCTTGTCCAGGCCGCCCAGGGACTGGATCTGCGCCCGTTCCTCGTCAGTCAGCGAGCGCTCGAACTCCTTGCGCAGCCAGTCGTCGGGAATCAGGGCCTCGATATGCCGGTCGAGGTTTTCCAAGCCCTTGAAGTAGGCGGCGAACGCGCGGTCGAACTTGTCGAAATGGCGCTCGTCCTTCACCAGGATGGCCCGGGCCAAGTAGTAGAAGGCGTCCATGTCGGCGAACACCACGCCCTTCTGCAGGGCATGGTGCAGGTCGAGCAGCTCGCGCACCGACACCGGTACCTTGGCCGCGCGCATTTCATTGAACAGGTTGAGCAGCATGGCCCGGCTCCTGTCAGCGGTTGCCGCGCCGGCTCATGAAGGCCAGGCGCTCGAGCAGTTGCACGTCCTGCTCGTTCTTGACCAGGGCACCGGCCAGCGGCGGGATGGCCTTGGTCGGGTCGCGTTCGCGCAGCACGGCCTCACCGATGTTGTCGGCCATCAGCAGCTTGAGCCAGTCGACCAGCTCGGAGGTGGACGGTTTTTTCTTCAGGCCCGGGACCTTGCGCACGTCGAAGAACACGTCCAGTGCCTCGCTGACCAGCGACTGGCTGATGTTCGGGTAGTGCACGTCGACGATCTGCTGCAGGGTGGCGCGGTCGGGGAAGGCGATGTAGTGGAAGAAGCAGCGGCGCAGGAAGGCGTCGGGCAGTTCCTTCTCGTTGTTGGAAGTGATGATGATGATCGGGCGTTGCTTGGCCTTGATGGTCTCGTCGATCTCGTAGACGTAGAACTCCATCTTGTCGAGTTCCTGCAACAGGTCGTTGGGGAACTCGATGTCGGCCTTGTCGATCTCGTCGATCAGCAGGATCACCCGCTCGTCGGCCTCGAAGGCCTCCCACAGCTTGCCCTTCTTCAGGTAGTTGCGCACGTCGTGGACCTTGTCCACGCCCAGTTGCGAGTCGCGCAGGCGGCTGACCGCGTCGTACTCGTACAGGCCCTGGTGGGCCTTGGTGGTGGACTTGATGTGCCAGGTGATCAGGCGGGCGCCGAAGGAGGCGGCGAGCTGCTCGGCGAGCATGGTCTTGCCGGTGCCCGGCTCGCCCTTGACCAGCAGCGGGCGCTCCAGGGTGATGGCCGCGTTGACCGCCAGCTTCAGGTCGTCTGTGGCGACGTAGTCGCGGGTGCCTTCGAACTTCATGAACCGATCCTCTGGGGTGGCTGGGCTCGCCTTATCGCGGGGCAAGCCCGCCCCGACAGGATTTGAGAGCAACCTGTGGGAGCGGGCTTGTCCCGCGATGAGGGCAGTGCAGCCAACGCATGGTTATTGATGTGTCAGCGACTATAACCCCGCACCCGTCGCCTGCAAACGCAGACCGGGTATTCAGTCCCTGAATGGTCCGTCACCCCCGGTAACAGAGCGGGCTTTACGCCCCACCTCGGCAGGCTTACCCTTTTAGGTCCACCCGCCAGCCCCTGCATTCAAGGACCCCCGCCATGAGCCGTATCTACGCCGACAACGCACATTCCATCGGCAACACGCCGTTGGTGCAGATCAATCGCATCGCCCCGCGCGGAGTGACCATCCTGGCCAAGATCGAGGGGCGCAACCCGGGTTATTCGGTGAAGTGCCGGATCGGCGCGAGCATGATCTGGGACGCCGAGAGCAGCGGCAAGCTGAAGCCGGGCATGACCATCGTCGAACCCACCTCGGGCAACACCGGCATCGGCCTGGCGTTCGTCGCCGCCGCCCGTGGCTACCGATTGGTGCTGACCATGCCGGACTCGATGAGCCTGGAGCGCCGCAAGGTATTGAAGGCACTGGGCGCCGAGCTGGTCCTGACGGACAAGGCCAAGGGCATGAAGGGCGCCATCGAGAAGGCCAACGAGATCGTCGCCTCGGACCCTGCCCAGCACTTCCTGCCGGGCCAGTTCGACAACCCGGCCAACCCGGCCATTCATGAGAAAACCACCGGCCCGGAAATCTGGAACGACACTGATGGCGCGGTGGATGTTCTGGTGGCCGGTGTCGGCACCGGCGGTACCATCACCGGTGTGTCGCGCTACATCAAGCACACCCAGGGCAAGTCGATCCTGTCGGTGGCGGTGGAGCCGGTGAACTCGCCGCTGATCAGCCAGACCCTGGCCGGTGAGGAACTCAAGCCCAGCCCGCACAAGATCCAGGGCATCGGTGCCGGTTTCGTGCCGAAGAACCTCGACCTGTCGATCGTCGACCAGGTCGAGACCGTCACCGAGGACGAGTCCAAGGCCATGGCCATCCGCCTGATGCAGGAGGAGGGCATCCTCTGCGGCATTTCCTGTGGCGCGGCGATGGCGGCGGCGGTGCGCCTGGCCGAGAAACCGGAGATGCAGGGCAAGACCATCGTGGTGATCCTGCCGGACTCGGGCGAGCGCTACCTGTCGAGCATGCTGTTCAGCGACATGTTCACCGAGCAGGAGAACCAGCAGTAAGTCTGGGGCTGCTGCGCAGCCCATCGCGGCACAAGGCCGCTCCTACAAGGACGCGATTGCCTGTAGGAGCGGCCTTGTGCCGCGAACGGGGCCCGGGATATACGGGCCACCGCTGATCCGGCGCAATGTCGGCCTCTCTCGTTTATTGCACAATCCTTGACACTGCGATCCGGCACCGGTTGTTTTTACCCGGCCCGGATGGGTTTATGATGTCCGGCTATCTGGGGATGGCCAGATTTCCCCTCCAAGGAGTGTTGCATGACCTTTTCCTTCGTCGCCAAGGCAGGTGTCCTGCTGGTGTTCTTCGCCAGCGTGCTGTTCGTGCACCTGCGCGGCAAGGCACGCCTGCCGGTGTTGCGCCAGTTCGTCAACCATTCGGCGCTGTTCGCCCCCTACAACAGCCTGATGTACCTGTTCTCCGGCGTGCCTTCCAAGCCCTACCTGGACCGCCAGCGCTTCCCCGAACTGGACGTGCTCAAGGACAACTGGGAAGTGATCCGCGAAGAGGCCATGCGCCTGTTCGACGAGGGTTACATCCGTGCTGCCGAGAAAGACAACGACGCCGGCTTCGGTTCGTTCTTCAAGAAAGGCTGGAAGCGTTTCTACCTGAAGTGGTACGACAAGCCGCTGCCTTCGGCCGAGGCGCTGTGCCCGAAGACCGTCGAACTGGTCAGCAGCATCCCCAACGTCAAGGGCGCGATGTTTGCCTTGCTGCCCGGTGGCAGCCACCTGAACCCGCACCGTGACCCGTTCGCCGGCTCCCTGCGTTACCACCTGGGCCTGTCCACGCCGAACTCGGACAACTGCCGCATCTACGTCGATGGCCAACCCTACGCCTGGCGTGACGGCGAGGACGTGATGTTCGACGAGACCTTCGTGCACTGGGTCAAGAATGAGACCGAGGTCACCCGCGTGATCCTGTTCTGCGACGTCGAGCGCCCGCTCAACAGCCCGCTGATGACCCGCATCAACCGCAAGGTCAGCGCCTTCCTCGGCCGCGCCACCGCGCCGCAGAACACCGATGACGAGCGCGTCGGCGGGATCAACCAGGCCTACGCCTGGAGCAAGCGCTTCAGCAATGTCATCAGCACCCGGGTCAAGCAGTTCAAGCGCGCCAACCCCAAGGCCTACCGCGTGCTGCGGCCGGTGCTGGCGGTTGTCGTCGCCTATGCGCTGTACCGCTGGCTGTTCTGATCGGGGCAGGCATCTTCCCGGGCAGGTCCGGCCTTTTCGCGGGTAAACCCGCTCCCACAGGTACTCCATGGCAGCTAATCCAGCGAGATACTTGTGGGAGCGGGTTTACCCGCGAAGAATCCACCGCTATAGTCCAGTCCATTCACTTTCCAGAAGACCTGTTCATGCCCGCCATCCCTTCCACCACCGCTTACGTTCTCGCGCCTGTCGCGGGCGTGGTCGTGCGTGGCAGCCAGCAGCCGGCCATGATCAGTCACTACCCACCACCTGTCAGTGGCGTCGTAGGCGGCGTAGCTCCGCCTCCTTGCGCAGTCGTGGTGCTGGGCTGATCGGCCGCAGGCCGCTCCCCACCGCACTCGCAACCTACTGAACACGGTCGGCTATCCCCGCAAGACGCGATAGGCCCTCCGTACGGCTCATTTGCCCGTATACAGGTGGCAATACATGTCTGTTTTCAACAAAGCATCCGTGGCCTCGGCGGCCACCACCAGCCTGTTCGTCCTGCTGTGGAGCAGCGGGGCGATCGTTTCCAAGCTCGGCCTGGCCCAGGCCAGTCCCTTCGCCTTCCTGCTGCTGCGCTCGGCCCTGGCGCTTTTCGGTCTGTTGTTGATCGGACCGCTGCTCGGCTTGCGCTGGCCACGTACCCGGGGCGGCATTGTTCGCGCTTTGGGGACCGGCTGCGTGTTGCTGGGCGCCTACCAGATCTTCTACCTGCTGGCACTCAATACCCATGTCACCCCCGGCGTCATGGCCACGGTCATGGGCGTGCAACCGATCCTTACCGTGGTGCTGATGGAGCGCCAACGCTCCTGGAGCCGGCTGTTCGGCCTGGGCCTGGGGCTTGGCGGCCTGGTGATGGTGGTCTACCAGGGCATCAATCTTGGCGGGGTGTCCCTGGCGGGCATGCTGTTCGCCCTGCTGGCGCTGGCCAGCATGACCTGCGGCTCGATCCTGCAGAAGCGCATCACCGACAACCCGATGGGCACCTTGCCGCTGCAGTACCTGGCCGGCTTTGCCCTGTGCGCGCTGTTCGCGCCGTTCCAGCCATTGCATGTCGAGTGGAACGCCAGCTTCGTCGGCGCGCTGCTGTGGATGGGGCTGGTGGTTTCGCTGCTGGCCACGCTGCTGCTGTACCGGCTGATCGCCCGTGGCAACCTGGTCAATGTCACCAGCCTGTTCTACCTGGTGCCGGCGGTGACGGCGGTGATGGACTTCGCCATCTTCGGTAACCGCCTGGCGCCGCTCAGCCTGCTGGGAATGGGGTTGATCGTGGTCGGGTTGCTGTTCGTGTTCCGCAAGCCGGCGTTGCGCACGGCTGAAGCCTGAGATGAACCAGTGGGAGCGGGCTTGCCCCGCGATGCGTTCGGCCAGGTTGTTTCGTTGCCTGGCCTGACGCAATCGCGGGGCAAGCCCGCTCCCACATCACGACCGCGCCGGACGCAGCACCAGCCAGAGCGCCGCGGCGATCAGCAGGCCGCCATACAGGTGTGCCATCGACAGCGGCTCATCCAGCAGCCACGCGCCCCACAGCACGCCGAACACCGGGATCAGGAAGGTCACGGTACTGGCCTTGACCGGCCCTATCTCGTTCAGCAGGCGGAAGTACAGGATGTAGGCGAACGCGGTGCACAGCAGTCCCAGGCCCAGCAGCGACAGCCACACCTGCCAGCCGCCCCAGCTGGCCGGCGGTTGGGTCAGCGCGCTCCAGGCGAACAGCGGGCTCAGCAGCAGGGTGGCGCCGAGCATGCTGCCCAGGGCCGACAGGCGGCTGTCCAGCGTTCCCACCCAGCGCCGCGCGAGGAAACCCGCGAAACCGTAGCAGGTGGTCGCCGCCAGGCACGCCAGGGCGCCTTGCACCAGGGCCATGTCCAGCGCCACCGGGCCGGCGCCGCTGAGGATGCCTACGCCGAACAGGCCGAGGAAGATCCCGCAGAGCTTGGGCAGGGTCATCGCCTCGCGGAAGAACAAGGTGCCGATCAGCACGCCCATCAGTGGCGTGGTGGCGTTGAAGATCGCCGAGTAGCCCGCCGGCAGCACCTGCGCCGCCACGGAATAGAACGTGGCCGGAATGCCGGAGTTGATCATGCCCAGCACCAGGCAGGCACCCAGCTTGCCCTCGAAATTCCAGCGCACCCGGGCGGCGGCGAGGATGGCGATCAGCCCCAGGCAGGCGATCGACACGCGGAAAAAGGCGGTCGGCACGGTGCCGAGCTCGGGAGCGATGATGCGCATGAACAGGAAGCTGGCACCCCAGACGGCGGCAAGGGTCAACAGACGGGCAAGGGCGATGGGGCTCACGGGTGGTCTCCGGCGGTGGGGCAGGGGCGCGAGTGTACGTCAGTGGGCAAGCGGGATTCTTGTGCTTTCTTGCTGTGTAAGCCTTATCGCGGGGCAAGCCCGCTTCCACGTGTGGAACACTGGCGGCGTGGGAGCGGGCTTGCCCCGCGATAAGGTCCACACTGCCTGCGAGCCGCTTACGGACGACTAAGCTATCTAACTCAACTTGCCATGAGATCCCGCGCATGACCCAACCCTGGCCCGCCGCCGACATCGCCCGGATGATCCTCGATGGCTTCGACGACTACCGCGAGCATTTTCGCCGCATCACCCTCGGTGCCCGCGAGCGTTTCGAGCAGGCGCGCTGGCAGGAAATCCAGCATGCCGCGGCGGCGCGGATCAATCTCTACGAAGACAAGGTCGCCGAGGTCAGCGGTTGGCTGCGCCAAGGCTTCGAGACCTCCCAACTGCTGGACGTCGAGCAGTGGCCATTGGTGAAGAACGCCTACATCCGCCTGATCGACCCGCGGCTGGACGATGAGCTGTCCGAGACCTGGTATAACTCGTTGTTCTGCAGCCTGTTCAGTCATGACCAGATCAGCGACGGCTGCATGTTCATCCACACCACTCGCCCGTCCATGCGCGGCCACGAGCGCGCGGCGCAGACCCGCACCTATGCGCTGGACGGTGGACTGAAGGGGCTGTTGCGGGCAATCTTCGCCGATTACCGCTTCAACGTGCCCTACGGGGGCCTGGAGGGCGACCTGTCGCGGTTGCAGGACCAGCTGCGTGAATGCCTGCCCGACTGGGTGTGCAAGGACCCGGCGCTGGCAGTGGAGCTGTTCACCCCGGTGCTCTACCGCAACAAGGGCGCCTACCTGGTCGGGCGCCTGTACACCCCCGACGAGCAGTGGCCGCTGGTGATCCCGCTGCTGCACCGCGAAGGCCATGGCATCGAGGCCGATACGCTGATCACCGATGAGGCGGAGGTGTCGATCATCTTCTCCTTCACCCGTTCGTACTTCATGGTCGATGTGCCGGTGCCGGCGGAGTTCGTCAACTTCCTCAAGCGCATCCTGCCGGGCAAGCACATCGCCGAGCTGTACACCTCGATCGGTTTCTACAAACACGGCAAGTCGGAGTTCTACCGCGCACTGATCAACCACCTGGCCAACAGCGACGACCGCTTCATCATGGCGCCGGGGGTGCGCGGGATGGTGATGAGCGTGTTCACCCTGCCGGGCTTCAACACGGTGTTCAAGATCATCAAGGATCGTTTCTCGCCGTCCAAGACTGTTGATCGCGCCACGGTGATTGAGAAATATCGCCTGGTGAAGAGCGTGGATCGCGTCGGACGCATGGCCGACACCCAGGAGTTCGCCGATTTTCGCTTCCCCCGCGCCAAGTTCGACCCCGACTGCCTTGCCGAGCTGCTGGAAGTGGCGCCCTCCACCGTGGCGCTGGAGGGGGACACGGTACTCATTCGTCACTGCTGGACCGAGCGACGCATGACCCCGCTCAATCTCTACCTTGAACAGGCCAGCGAAGCCCAGGTGCTGGAAGCGCTGGAGGACTACGGGCTGGCGATCAAGCAGCTGGCGGCGGCCAACATCTTCCCTGGTGACATGCTGCTGAAGAACTTCGGCGTTACTCGCCATGGCCGGGTGGTGTTCTACGATTACGACGAGATCAGCTACCTCACCGAGGTCAACTTCCGCCATATCCCGCCGCCGCGCTACCCCGAGGACGAGATGTCGGGCGAACCGTGGTACTCGATCGGGCCGCACGACGTGTTCCCCGAGGAGTTTCCGCCGTTCCTGTTCGCCGATATCGGCCAGCGCCGCTTGTTCAGCCGACTGCATGGCGAGTTGTATGACGCCGATTACTGGAAAGGGCTGCAGGAGGCGATCCGCGCGGGGAAGGTGATCGATGTTTTTCCGTATCGGCGCAAGGGGCGCTGAATGGCGCCCAAACATGTAACCCTGTAGGAGCGGCCTTGTGCCGCGAAAGGGCCGCAACGCGGCCCCGGCATTTTCGCTGCGAAGCTGAAATCCTGGGGCTGCTTTGCAGCCCTTTCGCGGCACAAGGCCGCTCCTACATGGGGGGTATGGCTTGAGCAGCCCAGCTAACTTCAACCTCTCAGGCACTTGAGCTCACTGAAATCCGCCCGCACCTTGCCCAGGCGCTGCTGCAGGAACTGCTTCTGCGCAAGGCTGCTCTGCTTCATCAGATCGACCAGCAGGCTGCGCGCCTGCTGTTCACTGTTCTCATAGGCCTGGCGGTACTCCGCCGTCCACAGGCTTTCCTTGCGCTGCAGCAGTTGCGCCAGGCGCGGTTCGAAGCCGGGCGTGGCGCGCTGGTCCATTGCCAGCACCAGCTGCTGCTGCCAGTGCGCGCGATTGGCGATCGACTGGCGGTTCTGGTCGCCCAGGGCCTGGGACCAGCTCATCACCCGCAAGCGTTGCTGGGCGCTGAGCTCACCCAGCCAGGGTTCCAGGCGCTTCTGCATGCGTGCGGCGCGTTGTTCGATCTGTTTGGGCAGCGGGGTTTCGTCGTAGGTTTTGCGGCGCTTGTCGATGTCGGCGCGAAACGCCTGGCGCATCTCGGCGACCTGGGTGTCGCTCATCCCGCGCAGCAGTTCGGTGGCCGAGGGGGTGATCGCCGTGGCCACCCGGCCGATGGCCTGGCGGGCTTCGAGGGTGCGTTGCTCCAGGGCCTGGTCGGTGACTGCGTCTTCGGCAACCATCAGCCGCACCCGGTCGAGCCAGTCGAGGTAGCCGGGCAGCTGCGTCTTGCAGTGCCAGGCCAGTTGTTCTCTGAGCCGTTCGTCGAGCAGCTGTTTCTGCTCGCGGTTCATGTCCAGGTAGTCGTCCAGCGACCAGGGCACCAGGCGGTCAAGGTTGCGGTAGGCCAGGTCGATGCGGCTGCAGGCCACAAGGGCCAGGGCGAAGCCGATGACGAGCAGCAGGGTTTGGGGCAGGCGTCGGGGCATGAGCGAATCCTTGCACAGGCTGGCCAGGCGGTGGACGCAAGGTGGGCCCGAGGGTTCCGGCGCATGCGCGCTCGGGCGGACGGGCGGGTCAAGTGTTAGAATAGCCGCCTTGTCTTGAGGATCTTCGGAAATGGCTCTGCTTGGGCGTTACAACAGTTTGCAAATCGTGAAACACGTGGAATTCGGCCTGTACCTGGACGGCGGTGCCGACGGCGAGATCCTCCTGCCACGGCGCTACTTCCCCAAGGATGCCGAACTCGAGCTGGACGACTGGCTCAACGTGTTCATCTACCTCGACAGCGAGGACCAGCTGATCGCCACCACCGAGAAGCCGAAGATGCAGGTAGGCGAGTTCGCCAGCCTCAAGGTCAAGGACATCAACGGCGCGGGCATCTTCCTCGACTGGGGCCTGTCCAAGGACCTGCTGATGCCCTACTCGGAAGAGTCCCGGCCACTGAAGATCGGTGACTACTGCGTGGTCCACGCCTACCTGGACAAACGCACCCGGCGCATCACCGCCACCGCCAAGCTGGACCGTTACCTGGACCGCACCCCGGTGGACTACCAGGTCGGCCAGCCGGTCGAGCTGCTGGTGGCCGGCGAGACGCCGATGGGCTTCAAGGCGATCATCAACAACCGCCACTGGGGCCTGATCCACAAGAACGAAGTGTTCAAGTTCCTGCGTTCGGGCATGCACGAGAAGGGCTTCATCAAGGAAGTGCGCGCCGATGGCAAGATCGCCCTGAGCCTGCAGCCGGTGGGCCAGGCCCTGGCCGACGGCTTGTCCGAGCAGATCATGCAGCGCCTTGAAGCCAATGGCGGCGTGCTGGCGGTGTGCGACAAGAGCGATCCGGCGCTGATCAGCCAGATGTTCAATGTCAGCAAGGGCAACTTCAAGAAAGCTATCGGCGCACTGTTCAAGCAGGGCCGGATCGTCATCCATGACGATCGCATCGAGCGGGCCTGATCAGGCCTGCACGAAGGTGCTGAAGTCCAGCTGCTCGCCACCCGGGCGGCTGTCGCGCAGCAGCGAGTCGCGGTCGGCGCTCAGGGCCAGGCTGATGGTCGAGCGGCGTTTACCGGCGTTGCGCACTTCCATCTGCTCCTGGTGAGCGCGCAGGAAGTTGGTCGGTACCTTCAGGTGCTGCAGTTCATCGGTTTCCGGGGTGTGCAGCAGCAGGTTGACCCAGTCTGGCTGGCCTTTGCGCAGCAGCGCCACCGGCACCTCGAACCACCACAGGTTGCGCTTCTTGTCGAGGATGGCGAACAGGGTGTTGTCGCGGTTGAGCACCGGTCGGGTCAGCGCTTCGTTGCGCCGGGCGATGGCGGTGGGTTTGTCGAGTTTCATGCAGGTTCCTGCGGGTTGACGCTAGATTGGCCTGGTATTGTGCGGGTGGGCTCATCGCGGGGCAAGTCGCATCGGCGCACCGCCGCTCCCACGGGGAAGGCGTGAAGCCGTTGGGCTGAGCGCAGGCAAACTAATTGAAACTCCTGCCGATGGCCATGGGTCGATCAGGTGTCGACACGATTTCCCGTGTCTTTCCGGCAAGGAGACATCCCATGAGCGGCACCAAGGATAAAGCGAAAGGCCTGGCCAACGAGGCCGTGGGCAACATCAAGCAGGGCGTCGGCAAGGTGACCGACAACGACAGGCTGCGCGCCGAGGGCAAGGCCCAGGAGTTGAAGGGCGAGGCGCAGCAGGCCGTGGGCAAGGTCAAGGATGCCGTGAAGAAACCTTGATCGCAGTGGCATAGTCGCGGGGCAGTGCGCTCTCACGCGGTGGGAGCGGGTTTGCCCCGCGATTGCTTTGTGCGTTCGGCAACGCGCCAGCGAACAGCACGCCCGCCGCCTGGTCTATTAGACTTGTTGCATTGCCACCCCGATCAAGCGGCGAAAGGAGACGCTATGATTTTCCCCGACCTGCGCGGCCTGCCCCTGCACCGCGTGCTGGTGCGCACCGTCAAGGAGTTCCTCGACGACGAGATGTCCACCTATGCCTCCGCGCTGGCCTACCAGATGCTGTTCTCGTTGTTCCCGTTCCTGCTGTTCCTGATTGCCCTGATCGGTTTCCTGCACCTGCCGGACTTCTTCTCCTGGCTGCGCCTGCAGTCCGAGCTGGTGCTGCCGCCCCAGGCCCTGGAGCAGGTCAACCCGGTGATCGACCAGTTGCAACAGTCCAAGGGCGGACTGCTGTCGGTGGGTATCGTGATCGCCCTGTGGACCGCCTCGGCCGGCGTGCGCCTGATGATGAGCGCGATGAACGCCGCCTACGACGTGCCTGAAGGGCGGCCGGTGTGGAAGCGCATCCCGCTGTCGATCATCTACACCGTCGGCGTCGCCGGCATGCTCCTGGCGGCCGCCGCGCTGATGGTGCTGGGGCCGCAGGTCATGGGGTGGATCGCCTCCCAGGTGGGCCTGGAAGAGGCGGTAGTGGTCGTCTGGACCATCCTGCGCTGGCCGGCGATCATCATCCTGATGATGGTGGCGGTGGCGCTGATCTACTACGTGATGCCCGATGTGAAGCAGAAATTCCGCTTCATCACCCCGGGCTCGGTGCTGGCGGTAGTGGTGTGGATCGTCGCGTCGCTGGGTTTTGCCTACTACGTGAAGACCTTCGCCGACTACAACGCCATGTATGGCAGTATCGGGGCGATTATCGTGCTGCTGCTGTATTTCTACATCTCCGCCGCCGTGCTGCTGCTGGGGGCCGAGATGAACGCGGTGATCGAGCACATGTCCGCTGAGGGCAAGAACCCCGGCGAAAAGGAGTTCGCCCAGGACAATCCGCAACAGAGCATCACCGTGCTCGGGCATGAGCACCCGGTGACACCCGAACCCCAGACCCGCGAGCCGAATACCAGATGATCCGCGACATTCTCAAGATGGGCGACGAACGCCTGCTGCGCATCGCCCCGCCGGTGCCGGAGCATATGCTCGGCAGCCCCGAGCTCAAGCAACTGATCGACGACATGTTCGAGACCATGGCCCATGTCGGTGGGGTAGGCCTGGCCGCGCCGCAGATCGGCATCGACCTGCAACTGGTGATCTTCGGCTTCGAGCGCAGCGAGCGCTACCCGGACGCCGAGCCGGTGCCGCGGACCATCCTGCTCAACCCGGTGATCACGCCGCTGGCCACGGAAGTCGAGGACGGCTGGGAAGGCTGCCTGTCGGTGCCGGGCCTGCGCGGCGTGGTGCCGCGCTACAAGCACATCAGCTATTCGGGCATCGACCCCCAGGGCAACCCGATCAACCGCTTTGCCGATGGCTTTCATGCGCGGGTGGTGCAGCATGAGTGCGATCACCTGATCGGCCGGTTGTACCCCTCACGCATCCAGGACTTCAGCAAGTTCGGCTACACCGACGTGCTGTTCCCCGGGCTCGATGTGGCCGACGACTGATCCCGCACCAGCGCCACCAAGGGCTTGCTGCGCTGGTAACGGGCCAGGCGCGAGGCCAGGGCTTCGGGCAGTGTGGTGGCGGGCGTGAAGGCCAGGCGCTGGTAGAAGGGCGTCAGGTCCGGATGGCAGAACAGCCAGGTCGCGCAGGTGCTGTCGGCCAGCGCGGCCTCTACCAGTTGCGAGGCGATCTGCCGGCCACGCCATTGCGGGGCGACGAACAGGCCGGTCAGCCAGTAGCCGCCCTCTACGGGTGTCAGGTTCATTCCGCCGACGATTCCACCGCTGCGCGCGACCCACTGCTCGCCATCACTGGCGGCGCGCATGCGCGAGCCGTGCTGGCGATAGAACTGCTCCAGCAGGCGGCGCTGGATAGGGGGCAGAAGGGTGCAGGTCAGGGGCGGCATGCGTGGCTCACGCTGTGTGGCTCATCGCGGGGCAAGCCCGCTCCCACAAGGTCGCATGCAGCCTGTAGGAGCGGGCTTGTCCCGCGACAGGGCCTGTGCAGGAAAAATGACGGTGCTTTGTCGCAGATTGTTGCAAATCCGGCAAGGGTGAATAACCGACCCAGGGGTTCAACTATTCTGACTGCGGAGTAGACTTTCACTCATCCCCCCGGCAGTACGATAAAGCGGGATCGGTACTTCGTGTCATCTTCGCAGTCGATGACAACTTCTCCGCGCCATTGACGGCATCAGAAGTCACGCGATCAGCTTGATAGCCATCAAGGTCGTTATCCATGAAAGCCTTACTGATTCTTGCATTGGTCGGTATGTCCTCGCTCGCCTTCGCGGACCAGGTCAAGACCGCAGACACCCAACCCGTGGTCGAGCAGTACGACTATTCCACCAACCTCGATATCAAGCGCGTGATCAGCCTGTCGACGATTCCCAACGTCTGTGAAGTGGTGCCCGCCACCATGACCTACGAGGACCATCAGGGACAGGTGCACACCCTTCAGTACCGTGCCCTGGGCGAGGGCTG